>JAOASJ010000121.1 GCA_030158725.1 Bacteroidia bacterium | reverse complement strand
TGACTAATATTTTTTAACTGTAAAGTAAATCTTCAATTGCTTTCGCCACTTTGTCGGCATTCGGCAACATCTCTTTTTCTAAACCAATATTTAATGGAACTGCAGGTAAATTAGCTGCCCCTATGGTTTCAACCGGCGCATCCAAATAATTGAAACAGTTCTTTTGTATACGACCTGCTATGGCTTCTGCAAACGAATTTTTCAAAGTCTCTTCCGTTAGAACCATCACTTTACCATGTTTTTTTGTTGAAGCATATATAGCCTCATCGTCGCATGGATTCAAGGTTCTTAAATCCAATATCTCAACATTGCCTTCAAATTGTTTAGAGGCATTTAAGGCCCAATGAACACCCATTCCGTAAGTAATGATGGCAATTGATTCTCCGTATTTCAATGCTTCTTCTGATGCTTCTTGAACAATGCGTGCTTTACCTAAAGGTACCACGTAATCTTCCGATGGTTCAGGACATTTGGCTGCATCTGTTCCAGGAACTTTGCTCCAATACAATCCTTTGTGTTCAAACATCACAACAGGATTTGGATCGTAGAATGCCGCTTTTAACAAACCTTTCATATCGGCGGCATTGCTTGGGTAAACCACTTTAATGCCCTTGATTTGTAATATGCTGCTTTCTACTGTTCCTGAATGGTATGGTCCACCCCCACCGTAAGCACCTGTTGGTATTCTAATCAGTGATTGTACAGGGAATTTACCATTCGATAAATAGCAACTTTTTGAAAGCTCTTCTACCAATTGGTTAATGCCTGGCCATATGTAATCGGCAAACTGAATTTCGACAATTGGTTTGCACCCTACAGCACTCATTCCAGCTGTTGACCCAACAATATATGCTTCTTGAATTGGTGTGTTAAACACCCTGTCTTTTCCGTATTTTTTTGCTAATGTAGCGGCTTCTCTAAACACACCGCCCAAACGCATACCCACATCTTGTCCGTACAACAAGGCTTCTGGGTGATTTTTCAATATTTCATCGCAAGCAAACAAAGCCGCATCAACCATAACGATAGGCTCTTTGCCTTCTGGTGCGCGGGTTCCTTGTTCTTCAGTTATTGGACTTGGTGCAAATTCGTGCAAGTACAATGTTTCTGGAGCAGGGTCTGCTGCTGCAACTGCGCGGGCAAAACTGTCATCAATAAATACCCTAGCGTCTTGTTTTATTTGGTCTAAACTCGATTCAGACACGGCCAAATCAAGCAATACATTTCTAAGTTTTGGGAATGGATCATCTTTCAAATCAATTTCCAAATCGTCTCTATACCATTCACTTCTTACACCACTGGTATGGTGACCAAGTAAAGGCACCTTGGCGTGAAGCAACATTGGCTTTCTGTTTTTACGCACCCAATCGATGGCCGACTTCATGTCTTCGTAGCTTTCTACAAAATCACTTCCGTCGGTGCGTGCGCGTTTTAAACCTTTAAAACCAGCAGCAAATTCGTAGGCATCCATGGCGCGCATTTCATCACCGCTTGCAGAAATTCCCCAATCATTGTCTTGTACCAAATACAAAATTGGCAATTCTTTCAATACCGCCATTTGCAAAGCCTCACTGACTTCACCTTCGGTCATACTTCCATCACCAATGCTGCAGAGCACTATTGGTTTCTCAGCCGTGGTAATTAAGTTTTGAGACTCTTTATATTTGATGGCATGGGCCATACCTGTTGCAGGAATAGCTTGCATACCAGTTGCACTACTTTGGTGGGGCATGGTAGGCATATTGTCGCGTCTCAATGAAGGATGCGAATAATATGAACGTCCGCCTGAAAAAGGGTCGTCGGCTTTGGCCAACAATTGCAACATCAACTCGTAAGGCTCCATACCCATTGACAAAAGCAAGCTCTCGTCGCGGTAATAAGGTGCAGCATAATCTATTGATTTGAGCAAAAACCCACAAGCAATTTGTATGGCTTCATGACCTTTGCTGGTTGAATGCACATATTTTGTAATCGGCCTATTTTCCTCGTACACATCAGCCATTGCTCTGGCTTTGCACATGAGGGTATAAGCGTCTAATAATGTTTCTTTGGTTACCATTTCGTGTTCACTCTTATCGACTAAAACAATTTGCAATGTTACAAAAATAAACCCAAATAAAGCGCCTTTAGGCTTACTTCTTATTGACTTTTAATCATCTTCATCCTTAACAAGCTTAATATTTCAATACGATTGTGTTAATTTTAAGACGCTTGCTCTTGTAATTCATTTAATAAGTTCAATATCCATATTCAAAACATTGATAGGTTTATCCTTAAAAAATATTCGATTCTGAATTCCCTTTTCTTTAATTTTGCGCAGTGAATTCCAAAACGGATTTCAATTAATAACAGAACAACAATTTAATTTATGGATTATACCAACAAAGAAGAAGGTCTATACGCAGAAATGCAGACCAACAAAGGCACCATTGTGCTACAATTAGAACATTTAAAAACGCCTCTTACCGTTGCCAATTTTGTTGGCTTGGCTGAGGGAAAAATCCAAAACAAAGCAAAAGACTTAGGCGTTCCATATTATGATGGCATTACCTTTCACCGTGTAATCAACGATTTCATGGTACAAGGTGGCGACCCTTATGGCGACGGCCGTGGTGGACCAGGTTACAGATTCAAAGACGAGTTTCATCCTTCATTAATGCACGCTGAACCAGGTGTATTGAGTATGGCAAATGCTGGTCCTGGAACCAATGGCAGCCAATTCTTTATCACCCACGTTCCTACCCCATGGTTGGATGGCAAACACAGTGTTTTCGGCAAAGTGATTGAAGGCATGGATGTAGTTAACAGCATAATGCAAGGTGACAAAATTGAAAAACTTAGCATCGTTAGACACGGCGCTAGCGTAGCTTCATACGACCCTACCGTTATTGCAACGGCTTCAGCTTTTATGTAAGCTTTAAACTTTTAAATAAAAAAAGCCCCGAAATATTTCGGGGCTTTTTTGTTCTTGGATGTTTCCTATTTCATCGACGAAATAATCCACAAGGTTGCAGCCACCAATATGGTACCTGCCATGATAAATATCTTTAACTCTTTGGTCTTGTCAGTATACTCCACACTATTGCTGTTCATGGTTATTTGCACAGGTGGGAAATCATCTACCCTTTTCACATATAAATTATAGACCATTAAAGTTTTCTTTTTCTTTCCTACCAGTAAGCCCGGCGACCATTTCGGCATGCTGCTTATGATACGTTCAAACTCGCTAGAGACTATGGCATTGCTGCCCGTTAAAAGCGTGTATTCTGACACCGAACCATCTTTGTTTACATAGAACGAGAACTTAATGGTCTCGCCAGTAAAATCCAAACTTTGGGCATTGGTTCTAAGATTAAATCGGGTTTCGATAAACCTGAAAAAATCTTGATCGCCACCCTCAAAAATCGGCGCCCTTGTAATGGTATCCTCTGGTGCTATATATGTTGAAGTATCTACATTGTTGCGGAAGACTTCAACCTGAGCTGTCAATAAAAAACAATTGAACAACCCTATAAGAAACACTATTCTTTTTAGTGAAATCATTGTTTCACAAACACCTGTGGTTTATGGTTTTGAATGCTCAACAAATACAAGCCTGCTGGTAAATCGCTTAGATTTATTCCCGCCTCCAACATCTCAGAAGTAAAGGTGTTTTGCATCAACAACAATCCTGTAAGACTGTATACTTTGAATTGCAAACCATCTAAATCCATATCAGACTCAATATGCATATTGCCTTGAACAGGGTTTGGATACAAGGTCAATCCTGCTTCATTGTATTGTGTTTCAATACCACTAGGATCTATTTGCACCTCAACCAAAGTAGAGTCTTTACAGCCATTGCTTAATGAAGTCATCACCAAACGGATGGTGTATTTTCCTGTATTGGCATAACGGTGGGTAACGTTGCTGTTGTTGCTTGTTGTACCATCGCCAAAATACCATTTAAGACTGGCTCCTGCGCTGTTGATTGGAGAAACCCTCACCTGTTGCCAAGTAAGCACCTCAAAAGAAAATCCGCTAAATGGAACTGGTTTTACTAAAGGTTGTACTGCTGATATCGGTCCTACGCAACCTGCGTACTCAGGACGAACATAGTATTTGCGGCTGCCATTCAAAATTGGTGTTGTAAATGTTTTTCCTGTTCCTAAAGCAATGGTTGAGGTATCGGCGTTAAACCACAACATCGTGCCATTGCCTGTGTATTTAGATTTTAAAGTGGCTGGATTCTTAGCGCAAATGGTATCTCCCCAAACTTTTATTATTGCTGGATAGGTGTTCACCAAGGTAGAGATTTTAGTTCTGCTAGGATTCACACAAACTGAACTCACTGTTTCAATATAATAATCTGTATTGCTTGTTGGTGCTGATGTGTATTGGGTTCCATTGTGTAACAAATTTCCTGAACTTGGTGCATCATACCAATTGGCTTCACCGAAATCCAAAGCAAAACTTACATGGGCTGAGTCGCCTTTGCATATGGTATCTTTAATTATTTTGCTGATACTAGGATAGTCTTCAACAGTAATGTTTACAGGAACTCTTGTGCTACCACAAACGCCATTATATGCATCGGCATATAATGTTTTAACTTCCCTTTTGCTAGGCAAGAAATAATAGGTATTACCAGATTGTATGCTGCTACCACCGCTGGCTACATCAAACCAACGAACGCTTAAACCACTGCCAGCATTTGCATTTAAAGCAATTGCATTTCCAGAGGCCAAACAAACAGTGGTATCATTAGAAATAACAGGTGCAGTAGGTGCAAAGTTTGAACCCACCAAAGCTTTTACCAATTTTCTTGGATTCAAAGCACAACCATTGTTCACCGCTTGTACATAGAAAGATGTATCGCTACTCAATATTGGTGTTTGGTAAACATTTCCAGAATAAAATGGCAATGGCGCAGTTTGATCAGTAAACCAATTTATGGTTCCAATATCAGACAAAGCTTTTAGGTTGGCTTTTGAACCGGCACAAATTGAATCATTCACCACATTACAATAACTTGGATAGTTATTTACTCTGATGATAATGGTGCGCAGACCACTTAAACAACCGTTGTTGTTGGCTCTTAAATAGAAAGTATCGTTTTGAATTAATGGGTATTTCAAATAGGTTTTGCCTGTAAAAAACGGAGTACTTGAATTAGGTTTTGCCAACCATTCAAACACCACGCCAGGGTCGGCACTAATGGCCGTATACTGAGCCGTATCGCCTTTACAAACATTTACTGAACCTGAAAAGGTTGGAATATCTGGTTTGAAAGACAAGGTTTTGATTGCAGTATCAGTACAACCGTACCTCATAGCTCCTCTGTAACCATATACGGTAGAAATTAAACGAATCTGATAATTCTGCTTGCTGCTGTATTTTATTTTGTTGTCAATTGCGTATTGTGAACCTGAAAAATTTCCTAAATCCCATAAATGACAATATATTCCTAAATTGTAACGCGGTTGCACATAATAATTATACATTTTACTGCCTGCAAAATTAAATGGAGCGGAATTGGTAAACTTTATGGAGTCGTTGATGTTGTAGCAATTGTTCTTAATACTAAAATCAGTACCAAAATTATAGCTAACATGCGGATGCAATAAGATGTCGCAGTCAAATGGTGATCCGCCAATATTTAAATTTCTGCCACTGTACCAAAGCCCACTAATAGAACCACAATTTAAATTTTCTCTAGCACCATCTCTTCTAGAGTAATCATTTACAACCACTCCACAGGTTAAGGAATCATCATTGGTTTCCACCGTTATAATGTAATTGCTGTCTAAAGTAATTGAAGACCATTTTGCATGTTTTTCTATTGTTGAGAGCAAGCCGATGCCAAGGGTTGAATCGATATTCAACGAATCCACGCGCAAGGCTTGACCTCTAGGCAAACTGTCCAAACCAGCTTTGTACAACTTGCAATATAACTTCATTTTTTTTGCGGTTTTATAAGACGGCAATATAAAGGCATAAAAAGTAAAGCCAGTTACCGAAACCGATTTTGGACATGAATACAATTGACCCAATGAACGGCCTTTCCCAACCGTAACGGTATACAATGCGGTACTCTTTGAGAGCGGATACCCAATGGTATCTGCTGAACAAGCTGTTGGCTTTTGAATACTTCTCTTTGCCGAACTAATGTTTACACCCGCTTTGGAGATATCGTCTGTAATTTTAATGTTTACCGGCTGAATCTGTCCGTAGGACAGAGGCGCTAGAACAATTAATAAAAATAAAGTAAAGTAGTTTTTAAGCATAGAAGTAAAATTATTAACGAATCTATAATTAAAAAAACAATTTACCAAACAATCAATGTAAAATTTCATTGATGGCTCCCCGAACATGGTCGTTCGTTATCATTTCTATGCAGGGATTTTCTAGCTGCACACAATGAATTTGGTCGCAAGGATTGCATTTTAAAACATGGTGAATGACCACCGATTTGGGAGACAAAGGATAGAAAATATCTGGCACTCCTGGACCAAACAAACCTATTACCGGAATTCCCATAGCAGAAGCTATTTGCAAAGGCCCACTTTCATTGCCCACATAAATAGTGGCTAGTTTACATAAGGCTGAAAATTGCGACAAACTGTAACCTTGGGTAAAATTATAGGTCGTAAAATTCAATCCTTTTTTAATGTCTTCAATATCTGCTTCGTCTTCTTGCGTTCCTGCAAACACTATGTCCAATTGGTACATGTTTTTAAGATAGTCTACCGTTTGGGCAAACCTATCTTTTGGCCATTGCCTCAATTTCCGGCGGGCACCAGCATGTATAATTGCAAAACGCTGGATTTGGTTTTTTTCTAAAAATTCTTGCACCACCACTTCATCATCTTTGCTGTAAAACAAAGGTATTTGAGGCACATCCATTTTACCTGTTATTGGCCAAATGGTCTCTGCATTTGTTACGGTTTCGTGCAATTGCTTGCCTTTATTTCTTAAGCGCACTTCTGCTCTTGATGCTCGGTATTTAATTCCATATCGTAACGACTTCCAAAAAGTTTTCCAAGTACCCCGCATTTCCACAACAGCATCATATTGTTTGTTGAAATCGTCAATACTACAAAACACCTCATCAATGTTTGGGTCATGCTCAATAAGCGACTTTACAAAGGGTTTGCACAACACACTTACACGCGCTTCAGGAAACCGTTTTTTAAGGGCAGCAAACACATGGGCAGAAGCGGCCATATCGCCTATTTCATCCCAACGCAAAACCAAGATAGAAGCAAGTGTTTTTGGATTTTGTTTAAACCAAAATCTATCTGCCAATACATTGGCAAAATACAAAACCTGCTCGCTGCTTGGAAATTTTATACGCATGGATAAACAAGGATGCGCGAAGGCACCGCATCTGTTTCAATTTTTGGAACTTGAATATTTAAAACATAATTCCCGTCGGCAAGCGATTCAGGAATATAAATCAATTCGGTTATGGTTCTATCTGCAGGGGCTTTTCCTTGCACCAAAAACCAATTTTTATGCGCCGCCAAACGGCCTTCATCACTTTCTTTGTCTATACTAGGCAAATCGGTTAAAATGTGTTTAAAACCCATGTCTTGCAGAACACTTAAAACCTCAGGTTCAAAATAAACAGGATTGTTTCCAGAATAATTTTCATGACACTTCTCTATACCATTTGGCAAAGTCCTTACCACTATGGCTTCAAAATTTTCTTGGTTGTGCAAGCCTTTTATAGCTGCCATATCTATGCAATGATCGCTTCCTATTTGAGTCGGTTGAACACTCACAATTTTACACATTTGCAAAACAGGAATTTGAATGTTGCGCATATCAAAATCGACTGGCAATACATGCAAAGCACATTCGGTATGAGTGCCTGAAGCATGCGGATAAAAACTAAGTCGTTCGCAATTAACGCTGCCACCAGCGGCCAAACTGCCAACAAATGCCTCGCTTTTGAAATACTCAAAACTAGGGCCTTCCAAGTAATAACAATTGACATTGTCTTTCTTGTTAAGTGCTAGACTTAAATCGGTAAAATTATTGGCATCAAATTTATAGACTTTTGAATGCTGTTCAAATTGTATCCACATTTACGGGCGAAAGTAATGATTTTAAATGAAATTGTTTAAATTTGAGGCGCAGATACGTGCAGCGCATTGAATAATTACACCACCAAAAAATACATTAAAATAATACTCTTACTCTTGGCCCTCGCCATTGGTTTGTTCTCCTTGTATTACTCAAACCGCATGGTGGTTAAGCTCTCCAAAGAAGAGCGCAAAAAAATTAGCCAATGGGCCGAAGCGCAAGAATTAATTGCTAAAGCCGATCCTGAGCAAGACATTTCTTTCTATGCAAAAATTGTTGAATCGAACAATACCATTCCTGTTTTCTTAGCCGATGAATCAGGTTACCTAACCTATAGAAATATTGACACGAATTTGATTCGAACCAAAAAACAAATCAAAAATTATTTTGAAGAATTAAAGGCCGAAACCTCCCCTATTGCAATAAAAATAACCGACGATTACAGCCAATATGTTTACTACGACGAATCGTCTATTCTCAAACAGCTTAAGATTTACCCGTTCATTCAACTAGGTATAGTGGGTTTGTTTGTGGTGGTGAGTTATTTTGCTTTTAGCTACAGCAGAAGGGCTGAAGAAAATCAAGTATGGGTTGGTTTGGCCAAAGAAACTGCACATCAACTCGGCACCCCTATGAGTTCTTTGATGGCATGGGTTGAATTAATAGAAACCGACAAAAGCTTTGCAACCTCCGAATCTTTGGCTGAAATGCGCAAAGACCTCGACCGTCTTAAAGTAATTACTGAACGTTTTTCTAAAATTGGTTCTGTGCCGATTATTGCAAAAAGCGATATTTCACAACAACTTCAATTGGCGATTGACTATATCAAAACCAGAAGTTCTGATGAGGTAAAATACATTTATGAATCGCAGGCCCAAGGCGCCATGGCAAATATCAATGTCCCTTTGTTTGATTGGGTAATTGAAAACATTTGCAAAAATGCAATGGATGCAATGGAAGGCCGAGGCAGCATTACCATTAAGTGCAGAACCAAAGGCGACAACATTATTATTGACATTACCGACACCGGCAAAGGCATGCCTAAGGGCTTGTTTAAACGGGTGTTCAAACCGGGCTTTACCACCAAACGCAGAGGTTGGGGCCTCGGACTTTCTTTGGTAAAAAGAATAGTAGAAAATTACCACAAGGGACATATTTTTGTAAAGGAAAGTATTCCCAATAAAAAAACCACTTTTAGAATCTTATTAAAACAAGCATGAACAAATATTTTATAAGTTTAATCGCACTTTTTACAGCACTGCCATTTGCCCAAGCGCAAGAAATAGACTCAATAGCAGGCGAACCAATAATAGAATCGGTAGATGATATGCCGCCTCCAATGATGTTGGAAGAGAAGTCTGTCATCGGCGACTCATGGGACGAAGCAGTGGCAGTTGAAGCACCAGCCATATACGAACCATTGAACCAAATCAAATACAATTACAAAATTAAACCTGTTCCAAACCCAGATAAAAAGGCTTACTACAGCGTAGGTATTCATGCCATGCTGGAGAATATTTATTTAAATTTAAGAATGCCGTATTACGGTGCCTCAAATATGAAATTAGGTGAAGCACAATTTGTATTGTTGCAAGTTACCATTGGAAAAGATTCTGCCTTGTACAATGTTGAAACCCTCAGCACTCCTGGCTCTACCTACACCAATAACGCTAAGGAATGTTTGGAAAACCTGCCGTTTAAATTTGTACCAGCGACCAAAAACGGCAAACCCGTTGACAGCATAATCATTATTCCCTTCCGTTTTGAAGGCAATTTAGATTACACCCCATTTGGCGTATACGATTACGCACACTAATAAAGAGAAGATCAAGAACAGATGCCAGAATTTATACTCATCAACAAGCAAGTGGCGCCATTTGTAGCGCACGTTCAATTAAACCGTCCTAAAGAACTTAATGCACTCAATTTAGAATTGATGCTAGAGATTAAACAAGCTTTAATCGACTTGGACAACGACCCTGAAGTTAGAGCCATTGTACTAAGTGGCAACGAACGCGCATTTGCCGCAGGTGCAGACATCAAACAAATGGCTGGCCGCAATGCCATGGACATGTTGAGAATCGACCAGTTTTCGACCTGGGACAGCATACGCAAAACCAAAAAACCTATGGTTGCTGCAATTAGCGGTTTTGCCCTAGGTGGTGGTTGCGAATTGGCCATGATTTGCGATATGATCGTAGCAAGTGAGACCGCTCAATTCGGTCAACCAGAAATCAATATCGGTATTATGCCAGGTGCTGGTGGAACGCAAAGATTAACAAGAATAGTGGGTAAAAACAAAGCCATGGAAATGGTTTTAACCGGTACTTTTATCTCTGCAGAACAAGCCAAAGAATACGGCCTTGTAAACAAAATAGTTCCTGTTGAATTTTACCTTTCTGAAGCCATTAAAATGGCAGCTCTGATTGCTGAAAAATCACCAATAGCCGTGCAACTGGCTAAAGAAAGTGTATTGCGTGCCTACGAAATGCCTTTACAAGAAGCTTTGTATTTTGAACGCAAAAACTTCTACATGTTGTTTGCTTCAGAAGACCAAAAAGAAGGTATGGCAGCTTTTGTTGAAAAACGAAAACCAAACTTCCAAGGCAAATAATTTTACAAAGTTTGTAAAATACCCAAGCTGTGGTAAGCACTTAAAATTGCTTTCTGGTTTTTAACCTGCAACTCTATCCATTTTATTTTCGCATTCAAATAGCTTATTTCTCGGGCGTTGATCATAAACAATGAACTCTCGCCTGAATTAAATATTTGTTTTTCCGCCTCCAACAATTGTGCGTATTGTTTTACCGTTTCGGTATACAAATCCAACTGCTCTGAACTTAAATAAAAATCGTTAATGCTTGCTTGTGCTTTGTTGTTAAGCTCCAAATTTTTAACCTTACTCGCCAATTCGGTTTCTTGTATTTTAACCTCCATCATTCTCAAATCGCCTCGCTCTTTGCGCAAAAACACTGGCATGCTCAAGCCCACACCCCAGCTGTAATTGCTGCTCGAATAGTTTAAATATTGATTGCTTCCAGAACTCAATAAGGGATTGTATTTGATGTTTAACAAAGGCTTTAATTGCTCTTGTTTAAAACGCTTTTCTACACCCAATCCATCCAATTTATAGCGGTACAATTGCATTTCAGGATGGCTGATAATAAAACTGTCTAACTGAGAGGTATAGGATAAAAAAGTCTGAGGACTTTGCAAACTGCGAGGCGTAGCCATTGGCACTGTGCTTGTTTCCAATTCCAAAGGTGTTTCATTTTCATACCACAAATACACCGACAAGGCCAATGATTTATTTTTATAATCCAAATCGGCTTGGCCTAAACTCATGCGTCTTTCTTGCAACTGTATGCCTGCCTCCAAGGTATCTACAAATGGTCTATCGCCCAATAAAGCCGATTGCTTTACTGCTTCAAATCTTTGTTTGGCAAAAACATACGCTTCTTTGTAAACCAAGCTTTGTTGGTAAGCCAAATACCAATCCCAGTAAGCCTTACCCGCATGGTTTAACAAATCGTTTAACATATTCATTTGCTCTGATGCCGCTGCGGCATTAAATATTTTTGCTTGCTTTAAAGCGAAACGGCGCTCATCTATGATCAATCCTTTTCCTAGGGTCAAACTTACGCCCGCGTAGGCCAAACCGTTTTGCGGAACTACATTTTCAGGATTCAAATTATTGCCTTGGTTTTGTTCAAAACCAGCACCAAACTCAAGTCCATACCAAGTGGGAATTTTCAAACCACTGTTAAACAAACTGTAGTACTGCGAGCCTTTGTAATATTTTTGCTCAAAGTCTGAATTGATTTTAGGATCAAAACCACCCCTTGCTTTTAACACATTGGCCTCTCCTTTTTCCAATTGCAACTGCGCTTGTTTGGCTACCGGATGGTATTGCTTTACCACATTCAAATACGTTTTAAAATCGAATACCTTACTGCTGTCTTGAGCCTTAATTGAAGGACTAAGAAACAAAAGCAAACCGATACAAAATATTGTTTTTTTCATGGTTTATTTTTTAGGTTTTTCTTCAAGATTTATCTTGTAATACTCAGGAGGGAATCCGTTAATCTGACGCCACAACTCATACCAAATTGGCACATCTTTAAGCAACATCATTGAGTTGACGCCAGCACCTACGCGAATTTCTTTTGGCCAAGCATGGTCCTTAGCATCTGGCACCACCAAGACTCTGTATTTTCCGTTTTCACTAATGAAATTATCTATGGCTACTACAGTACCTCCATAGGTACCATAAGACACATTGGGCCAACCCGAAAACACAATTGCTGGCCAACCATCAAACTGTATCCTTACTTTGCTGCCTTTGCCCAATAAAGGAATGTCTATTGGTCGCACATACACCTCAACCGCTACATCTATTTTAGCTGGCATAATACTTAGTATTTCAGTGCCCTCTTTAATGGTTTCGCCAATACCACTTCTCAATGCTTTGGTGATATAACCATCTTGAGGAGCGGTGATGTAATACATACCTGAACGCACCAAATAATTGGAGTATTGGTTTTGCAATTTTGTTACCACTGCTTCTGCATCGTACATGCCTGAGAGGGCCGAATATTTTTCCGATTCGCTCTTGGCAATTTTATCGCGGAACTCTGCTTTGATTGAAGACAATTCTATACGTGCATTGATTAATTGGTTGCGGCTACTCAACAATTTGTTTTCTTGAGCAATCATTTTCGCATTGGTTTCCTGCAATTTTAATTTTCTATTCTCCAAATCGGTTAATGATTTCAAACCTTTTTGGTGCAACTCTTCCATACGTTTGTACTGCTCCAAAGCAATTTTATAATTGACTTCAAAAGCTTGCAAATCGATGCTGTCACTTTTAACACTCAAACGGGCTTGCAACAATTTATTGGCTGCCTGTTCTTGCTTTAAGATTAAGCCTTGTGCCAAAGCAGACACTTGATTGTCCATAGCTTTTACCTTTTCCATATAGGAATTCACGCTCATTTCCTTAGACTTCAACTGCTCGTCGGTTCTGGCCAATAAACTTGGGTCGAAATACTCGTCTTTTATTTCAGAGATATACAAAATGGTATCGCCCTTGCGCACCATGTCGCCTTCTTGAACAAACCATTTTTCAATTCTTCCACCGATTATGGAATTAATGGTTTGTGGTCTTTGACCCGGCTTCAAAGCGATAACTGTTCCATTCGCCCTAATGTTTTGGGTCCATGGCAACAAAACCACCAGGATTAAAACCAATAGCAAAAACAATAGCAACTTCGGCAAATGCTTTTTGCTCTTTTCTTGATAAACTTGCGACAAGGACAAAAAGTTCTTGTTGTTTATATGCTCCTTAATTGAATTTTTAGCAATGTTTAACATCTTATTTGCTGTTTAATTTTTTCATTTCCACCATACGCATGCAAGAACTTCTTAAGTAGCTGTCAAATGACGTTGTAATCAAGGTCCAATTTTGCGCCCTGCTGCATAAGAAATCTATAATCTTTTCTTTGTCTTCTTTTTCTATAAATACGATGCTGTTTTCCAACAACAACAAGCCTGGTTTATTCGCTATACTGCGCGCCAAGAGTATTTTCTGAACTACGCTTTTGCTTAATTTATCACCCTCTGCGCCTATTTCGGTATCCAAACCTTTGGGCAGCGATTTCACAAATTCAGACAATTGCATTTTATCTATAGCCCATAAAACATCTTCGAACTTAACATCCGAACGGCCTATGCTGATATTGTCGTATAAAGTGCCTTGAAACAATTGCTCCTCAGCAAAACGAATCCCCATGTGGGCGCGCATTTCTTCTGGATTAAAGTTACCAATTGGCAAGCCATTAAAACTTATTGAACCTTCTTGAACTTGGTATAAACCGGCAATTAAATGTAAGAGGGTCGACTTGCCTGAGCCATTCTCGCCCACTATACAAATTTTCTCTCCAGCTTGCACCTGCATGCTGAAATGGTCTATCGCCTTGTGCTTGGCATCGGGATAAGAAAATTCCAATCCTTTAATATCTACTTCAATGCCTGAACCTTTTTGGTAAACCAAATCGAAGTTTTGTCCCGTACTTGCCTCTGTTTCCATATCGGTTACCAAACCAATTTTTTCTAATGCCGATAAAACATCGTAAATATTTTCTATGCTTAAAATCAATTTCTCAACCGAATTCAAGACCAAGAGAATGATGATTTCAGCCGCAATAAATTGCCCGATATTCATCTGTTGGTTCAAGACCAATAAGCCTCCAATAATGAGAAGACCCGCAGCAACAAGCGATTTAAACACAACCAACAAAGTGTATTGTTGACGCAAGACTTTAAAATGCTTTTCTCTATAATTCAAATACCCTTGCACATGGGTATCGGTTTTTGACAAATGCAATTCGGTTGCTCCAGCCAACTTAAACGTGTCTTTGTTTTGTGCCAAATTTTGCAACCAAAACGCCACACGGTATTTGAATTTAGATTCGTTTAAACTGCTATCCAAACCCCTTTTCGCCGTTAAGATGTATATGATGTAAACCAATAACAGCAGGGCAAAACTGAACAATATAAAGAAGGGATGGTAAAATGACAAGAGCAACAAACCGAACAAGACTTGTAGGGTAGCAGTCGAAAAATCTATCAGTATTTTAGACAAACCTTTTTGTATGCTAAGCGTATCGAAAAAACGGTTCATTAATTCTGGCGCATTGTATTTATCTATGGCCTCCGCTTTAATTTTTGGAATACGAAACGTGAATTCGAAAGCCGAACGCACAAACAATTTTTGTTGCATGTCTTCAATAATACGCAATTGCAAAAGTTGCAAGACACCAGAGAACACAACCCCTGCCACCACTATGGCCACCAATACTATCCATGAACTGGAAACTTGACCGCCTTGGATCAAATTGACTATGGCCTGTATACCCAAGGGAATAGACAAATTGACCAAACCGTGAAATACGGCGTAGGTGTAAATGCGGGTAATGTCTGATTTATCTTCTTTTAATAGAAGCCAAAACCGTTTTATAGGTGAAATGTGTTTCATACTAATTGGATTTTATTGTTTTTAAAACCAAGTCCATGTAAAATTTACTTAAGTAATGAGGCTTTGATTGTTTGTTGGTTAAACGGGGCAAATGTTCGGCAAAAAACCTTTGTTGATGAGCCCCTTCAACAACAGTGGTAATTAACATACAAGGATATTTGTAGGTAGGATTTATTTCTTCAATTATACTGGCCACATTGGAAACAAAATCTTTGTAAGATTGATAAGCACCATCTTGATTGGCTTGGTCAACCTTCCTGTTTAAAAAAGTTTTTGAAGCCTCTGCAACAACAATTTCTTGAAGTTTAACAAGGTTTACACCATGAAAATTAGGGTCATTTTCCACCCCTTCGGTCATTAAGAAAACAGCTTTTTCCAAACGCTTCTCTGCCGATACCACATTACTTGTAGCTAGGAGCAAACGGTATTCCATCCATCCCCAATACCATGCGTTTAAATACAAAAGAAACTTGTGTTTGCTTTCGAAATAACGGTAAATCGACGCTTCAGGCGAATGGATTTCCAAGCCCAATTTGCGGAAGGTAAACTCCTCAAATCCGATGGAGTTGATTAAGTCTATTCCCTTGTGCACGATTTTCAAACCCAATTCGCTAGACTCTGGATCTTTTAAATACAGCTGCGAGTTGATGGCTATTTTTACACTGGCAATTAAATTCTTCATGATAAATTTTCAAATGCAAAGTTAATAGTATTACTATCATATTTGTTATAAATATTATCAATAACATGATTTTTACTTTTAATACCACACAATTAAGTAATTATTGATTGAAGAAAACATAATGTATTTTCAAGAAATAAAATTGGAAATTAAGCAAATGCACCCTTACTTTGAAAACAAGAAATCTATAAAAACCAATGTTTGAAAATCTATTAAAACTCGTACAAGAAAACGCAGGCGATGCCATCATCAACAACCCTTCTATCCCTAACGAACACAACGATGCCGCTATACAAACTGCGAGCACTGGTATATTCGACCATTTGAAAAACATGGCCAGCAATGGCGGTTTAGAAAACGTAGTTTCTATGTTTAACTCTGGCAAAGTTGATTCAAATGCCTTGAGCGGATTGAGCAACAATGTTGCAGGCAACTTAATGGAAAAGTTTGGCATCAACGGCGATCAAGCAGGTTCTATTGTACAAAACTTAATCCCTAAAGTGATGGGCCAATTGGTGAACAAAACCAACGACCCACAAGACAGCAGCTTCGACCTTCAAGGCATTATTGGTGCTATTGGTGGCGCAGAAGGTGGATTGGGTGGGGTAATGAACAACCTTAAAGGTTTGTTTTAATCCTTACAAGCATTTACCCAAGGGCTTGAATTCTACACATACAAGCTTGACAATAAAATGACATTGTCACAGGCAACTTATTCTTAGATTTAAGTATCTTTGAATTAAGAATTCTTGTTCGCTAAAAATTCAGCCCTATGAAAAGACTCATTACCACTTTAAGTACCCTTGCACTGATATTGTTTTTAAACAATTTGGTGGCAGGCAATAACAGCATTGGATTTATTCAAGGTACTTCCCAACCCTGCACTTACGAATTCAGGGACACCACTGGCACGCGAACCTACACCCCTACTTCGTACACTTGGGATTTTGGCGATGGCAGCAGCCCTGTTAGCACCCAACACGCTACCCATACCTACAACAGCAATGGTACATTTTATGTAACCCATACCAGCAGCAATGGCAGCCAGCACGATACTGCTTTTTTAACCTTACAGGTAAACTGCTCAGCCAACAAGCCATTAAAGGCGCTTTTTGGTTATAAAACCATTGATACCATTAGCACCCAACTGTTTTATTTTTACAACCAATCTGAAGGCAAACCGACGTCTTTTGTTTGGGATTTTGGTGATGCGAACGTATCTAACCAAGAAAACCCGATTCACATATATGGCAACGCAATGCCACAATCATATACCGTATCATTAAAGGTTTCTGACAGCAATTCTAGCAGTACCTTCAGCCAAATAGTGTACGTAAAACCATTCGATTCTTGTGGCTCTTTCTATGCCGATTTCCACTGGCAATACGACAGCATTTGTAAGAAAATAAAATTTCAAAACACAAGCAACTTAAGTGCTACATCCTTTAAATGGGACTTTGGCGACAGTGGCACTTCTAATTCTACATATCCAACCTATACATACGCCAACAAAGGGTATTACGACGTAAAACTTGTATCCTCAAATTCACGCTGCATTGACAGCATAACACAAAATGTGTACGTCAGCTGCCGAACTTGTTTTTCTGTTAATGCAAAAATTGAACTTTTTACCGATTCTTCAGCTCCGGGGAAGGCTATACTCTTCAACTTTTCTGCCGGCAATATAGCCTCTCATTATTGGGATTTTGGCGATGGCTCTACCTCAACAGCCCCAAATCCGAATCACAACTATACAAGCCCTGGACATTTCATTCTAAAATATGTTGTTAGAGATTCCGGCACCTGCACAGACACCGCCGTTATTGAATTTGACATCGACTCCACAGGCCACATCAAACGCGGCTTGTTTAACTTCTCTTTGCAAATCATTGACCGCACCAATGGAAACATAACGGCCATCAAAAACTTGACTGAAAACAGCAGACAATTATTGACCTATCCTAACCCTGCGCAAAATAAAATCAACTTCAAAAACCAAGGCAGCGAAACCATAACGCTTAGCGTATTTACCTTGCAGGGACAGGCCTTGACAAACGTAATCATCGAAGCACAAACGCTGCAGACCCTCGACATCAGCGCTTGGTCAAGTGGCATTTATTTGCTAAAAGACCAGAATGGACAGGTGTGGAAATTGGTGAAAGAATAAGACTTACAAAAAATTAGTCTGCACCTTAAGTGCAGGGTTTTATTTTTTGTTATCCCGTTGCGTTTTCGTGGCTTTGCACGAAATCTGCAACTGGGACGAATAAAATCTTTTCGTTATTTTTTTGTTTTAGCTGCATAAGCCCAAGCTCCACTGTAGCCCAGTGTTTGTGAGCATTGCGACCTCAAGAAGAGTATGCATGCGCTTGTTGCCACGCCGCGATGCATGCTTATTACAACAAACCTTGTGCAACACTGGGGCTGCCGTTGCCCTTGGGCGCAGTTTCGTTTAATGGACTGACTAAAGCGTAAACTATTGCTTTATAAAAATCATTTTAACATCTGCAACAAAGATGACATAAAGTCCCGCTTCCAAATCGGATACATTCAGAACATTTATACCTTCTTCGACCAATAATTCACGAATGCAGATGCCTTGCATATTCAATATTTTCAAAGACGAAGATTGACCTATTCGTATACTTATTTCTTTGTTAGCTGGATTGGGGTAAATTAGAATTTGATTGATTTTGTTTTTGCCCAAACCTTTTTTTCCTTCTATATACAAAAACTGACTGTCTATCCCCACACATCCATTTACATCAACAACCTTACACCAAACCAAATGATTGCCAATTGCTCCAAAGCGTGAGGCTAAAAACACATCCATAGCTGTTGTATCACCGTCAAACCAATTGTAAGTTTTAAATGGTTTGTCACAAGTCAGTTTTACCGTATCTCGGTATAAAAATGTGTCTTGAGAAACAATCTGAAACACTGGTTTTGGATACACCAAAACCCTTACGGAGTCGAGTGAAACACAAGAATACTGGTCTACTATTTTAAGACTCAACTTTGTCGTTGATTTGCCACTAAACAGATAAAAAGAATCTGTTGATCTTAATATGGTGTCATCTTGAAACCACAGATATTTCTTAATGCTGCGACCTAGTCCTTTAGGCACAGAAACCATCAAGGTATCGTCCTCACAAATTCCAGCGAATTCGGGTAAATCTATACCTAGTGCTGGCAAAGGTTCTACCCTTATTGAATCAACATTACGGCAAGTATTTGAATCAAGATACGAAAACACAAACACAGTAGGCTTATTCAAATTCAAATAAACCACCGTATCGTTTCTTAGTGTATCCATATTATTTAGGGTCCAAAAACTTGAGCTAATTTTCTTAAAATTAAGATTCTTTATACCTACCGTTAACATCGAATCTTTACAAACTTCTGCATGACTCAAATTAAAATCAAGCATTTGCTTATCCCATGTTTTCACATTGAAAAACAAAGAATCCGACTGAACAGTGAGGCCGTTGCATTGCCCATAAACACTGTATTGAGCAACTAAGGCCACTTTAAAAACACCTGCGTATTTGAAGCTGTGGTTAAACTTCTGAATGGTTTTTACAACAACACCATTTTGATCGTAGACCAACCATTTCCAACTTACACCTGTTTCATTATTTCCATGTGCTTCGAAAGTCAAAGGGGCATCCAAACAAGTCATAAACGGCAAGTTGTTGTTTGAATCGCTGTTTATCCCACCTATCCTTACATAAAACTTCTTTGGTGTGTATAGTGAACCTAAATTATACCCCATGCCACTTTGAGAACCATATCCGTATGCCCGTGCTGATATGCCAGAGTCGGAATTCAATATATTTAGTCCAATTGGAAAACTGTCTAATTGCAGAAAAGAATACGTGCTGTCTTTGTCAAATATCGACCAAGTTGCTTTGGGTGTATACCCATTCAGTTTAAACACATTTTTATGACTGGTTTTTGTGACCACTTGCAAACAAAAATACTTTGACTGTGAGCTGTCGTATACAAAACTCAAGTCTTTTGATGCTTGTTCTAGTGGAGCTACCCAAACCATCATCGGATCAGCACCAGTGCCGCTATTGACATCGCAGGCTTCTGAAATCCCAAATTGACAAACACCAATGGGTTTATTTGAAAGAAGTATAGAATTAGATTGAATAAAGAAAGTATCCGCTTGTCCGGCAGCCAATATTTTTACCCGACCGTTGCAACGCACTGAAGTTGAAGAAAAAGCCGCGACAACTTTTACCATGTCCCCTTTTCGTTTTTGCTTACTAGAATATTGACTTGGAATGCAGGCGTATTTGGTGCTCCATAAATTAATGGGCATCAACTGTTCCCACAAATGCTCATAGCTTGCACTGCAAGCACCGTACAACACAGAAGCCGCATTGGCTCCAGCGAAAACCGCTATTTTCTTACAATTGCGCGACTTTACTAAGGTGCCACTTAAATCATAGCGATGACTTGCTGCCTTTATCAAATAACTCTCTCCTTTGTTCAATACTTTTGTGAACAATACACCGGCCAATTTACCCGCCTCGGTATTGCAAGAACTGGTAATATCAACAAGGGTAGAATCTTCGGTTGCCACTATGGTAAAACAAGACCTATAACAGGTATTGGAACCCGTTTGGTCAGCCACATGCGACAAGATTCTATATTCAACGCCCAATGCCTCTATTGGATAAATCAAACTGGCATCGGCTGATTTAACTTTGCTGTTCTGAGCCGAAACTGAAATCAATTCTTTGCTGTAGATATAAAGTCCCTTATTCTTTTGGGTATCGTTTTCAGACTTGTTGATATAAGCAGCATAGGCAGGAATTAGCACGGTATCAAAACCGCCACCATTGCCAATAGAAAACAAAAAAGAATCTTTAGTGACAAGGTTTTTCACAAAACCTTTGCAGGCAGTAGAAGCCGATATTACAACTTTTAATTCGGGTAAACTTTTGTCATTGCAGCCTGTATTTGAACCAAAATTTTCAGTGAATGTGAGCCAAAACTCATGGCCCAAGGCTGTATTAATCTGCGCTGAAACATTCCCAGAAGAGAACATTAACAGACACAACAAAACAGCATAGGACTTTTTCACAAGATTTAAATTTAATCAAAGGTAATAAAAAGTCCTTGACCGATGAAACATCTTCTTGATTTTAAAACACTTTGACCTTTTGATGACAAAACTAATGAAATAAAAAACCCAGCGACGATTCCATAAATACCTAGAAATAAATTCATGAAAAATTTAGAAAACACAGTTTCAAAAAAGTGTTTTAATAAGCTTACTTTTGCGGCAGAGTCCGGCTAATATTTGAAAAATTAACACTTTTTTTATTCTGGCTGAACCGCTCTTCAAAATCAGGCTTTTTTACCCCCGTGGGATTTTTAAAAGTAATTTTAAAGACGTTAGAAGATTGCGAAACTGGCGGAGGCTAAATCCTTATTTATTTTGGATTTTATCAAATACCGGACTCTTTTTTTATTTCTATTCTCTTCTTTTTCTTAGCTAATTTATCAATACCCGCATAACATAGTTCTTAAAGTTATTTGTGCTAAAAAAGCCAAATCAACCCAATTGATTTTTGCTTTATTTTATTTTCTTCCTTATGTATCTTTGTCCTTTAAAATGAAACTTAAATTATTACTGCTCACCTTCGTTTTTCCAATTGTTTTATTTTCTCAAAGACTAGAATTTGGCCTCAGTGTTGGCGCCTCTGGTGAAGATAAAGGAATTGGCATTTGCACCGATAAATCAGGCAACTCCTATGTTACAGGTTATTACTCTGGAACTTCCGACTTCGACCCTTCTAACCTCACATACAACCTCACTGCAGTGGGCGATTACGATGCCTTTGTTGCAAAATACGACAGCACAGGAAAGCTAATTTGGGCCAAGTCAATAGGTGGTAAATTCAAAGAAGAAGGCTACTCCGTTCAAACAGATGACATGGGTAATGTGTTTGTTGCAGGGATATTTCAAGATACCGGTGATTTCAATCCTGGCTCGGGTCAATTTCTTCTCAAATCAAAATCTCCTTACTCGTGGATCTGGGATGTTTTTGTTTTGAAACTGGACAAAAATGGCAACTTCGTTTGGGCCCAAAGCTACGGCGCTGCCGACAATGACTTCTCGTATACCTTATGCCTCGACAAAAACAACAATGTACTCGTTACTGGCACCTTTACAGGCAAAGTTGATTTTAAAAATGGTCCTGATACTTTTTACTTAAAATCGACCATTCCTTCTAGCAGCGATTTATTTTTCTTAAAACTTAGAAACAATGGCGACTTTGTGTATGCCAAAAGAATTGGCCGACTAGGCTCTGAAATTCCGAGTAAAATTCTATGCGATAGATTTAATTCCATTTACATTTCTGGCTATATGTCTGGTGATGCCGACTTTGACCCCGACACCAGCGTTGAACACAAATTAGAAGCAGCAGGTTCATTCGATGCCTTTGTACTAAAATTGGATTCGAATGGCAATTATCTATGGGCAAAAAATGTTGGTGGCATTCGCGAAGACCGCAGCAATGGCATGGGGATTGATGACAGTTTGAACGTCTACTTAGGCGGGCATTTTGAAGGAACTGCTGATTTTAACCCCAACCCACTTGCAACATTTAACATCAGCGCTTTTGTTGGTGGTTTAGGCGATCTATTTGTCCTAAAACTCGACAAGAATGGCGATTTCAAATGGGCCAAAAGAATGGGTGGAACCAGCACCGACATACTCAATTCTTTGGCCGTCGACCGCTCGGGCAATGTATACGGAACGGGTTACTTTTTTGGCACCGTCGACTTCGACCCCAATGCAGGAACAAAAAACTTGACATCCAATGGTAGTGGCGATTTTTTCATTTTCAAATTGGACACAAAAGGCGATTACAAATTTGCCTACAGTTTAGGCAACACACAAAACGAAATTGGTTGGGGAATTGATGTCGACGACCAAGACCAAGTATACACCACCGGCTATTTGATGTTGAGTTCCGATTTTGATATCAGCAGCAAACAAAAAACATTGAGCTCTAACGGTTATTTAGATGTATTCGTTACCAAATACGCATTCCCACCAAGCGAAAGCATTTCTATTGTAGGGAAAGACAGCGTTTGCAAAAACTCTCTAAACTATTACACCCTAGCAGGGAAAAACGCCAACCACAAAATAAAATGGCAAGTGATTTCTAAAAATGATTCAATCATTTATGGTGAAAACAAAGACACTTTAGTGGTTTACCTAAACGATTCCATTAGCCAAATAATTGTAAGCATTTCGAACAAAAACTACCAAGGCTTGTCGGATACCTTATGGGTCAAACGCCATCAAAACAGCCGTTATGAAAAACTAATTTTGCCCAATGATTCGGTATGCGAAAACAGCATGGTATACCTTAACACCAAAGGTTTGTTAAGTAGCTTGTGGCAAGACAGCATTTTAAATTTAAAAAAGTTTAAGGTGAACAATTCTCAAAAAATCTATTTAAGCGGTCTCGATAGCAACAAATGCGCAGTGCTCGACAGTTTAAACCTTACGGTTATTGAAATAGCCGATATATACACCCATCCCAGCGACCAAAGTGCAGGTATAGATTCTACTGCAGAATTTACCTGCAGCAGCAATTCTCAGATGATACAATGGCAAGTGCTTAAGAATGCCCGCTACGTCAACCTTAACAACAACGACACTTTCACTGGAGTGAACACAGACACTTTAAAAATAAAGATATACAATACGTCTTACGACAAAAACCTTTTTAGATGCAAAGTTGGAACAGACAGTTGCCCCAACTATTCAAGCCCTGCTACTTTAACAGTAGAGGTAAAAAACAACATTAATGACTTACACTTTAAAACCAAGGTTTACCCCAACCCAACAACAGGAATTATTTACATAGACGAAAGCTTACAGTCCTCAGCATACAGCATAATCGACCAAGTGGGCAAAACGGTTCAAGAAGGCTTGTGCAACGGCAATGCCATTGACCTAAGCAAACTCCCTGAGGGCGTGTACACAATCCAAATAAAAAACAAGAACAGTGTATACAGAGGATGCTTGGTGAAGGTGAGGTGAGAAAAAATGCAATAACAATTGAATTTCAAATACAAAATCAAAAAGCGTATTTGTATTACAATTTGATCAACTTTAGATTGCATCATTTTAAGTGAAGACTAAGTTCGAGACTTTATAATTCTCATTGCATTCATAAAATTATCAATTAATTTGGCCCTCGAATTAAGATGCGTTTCAAAGAAACTATAAATACCATGTTCCAAAAAACAAATTTCACAAAAGTCAATTGGTTTGGAATCTTAATTTTCTTGTATTCATTATGGATATTTAATATTCGCCTGAGGGATGAAAATGGGTTTGATGATTTTAATGTATTCTATAATGCAGGAAGGCGATTGCTGAACCATGAAAACATTTATTCGGAGCCTTACTTCTTGAATTTGTATAAATATTATTACAGCGTTTTCTTTGCTTTGTTGCTCTCATTTCTTCAAAGTATTTCATTGTTAAAAATCAAACTTGTTTGGTTTTTCATTAACTATTTGGCCATCATTAGAACTTTATTTATCCTGAAGAAAAATGTATTTCAAAACTTTAAGTATAGCAATGTTCTATTTGCGTTTTTTTTAATACTAATTAGCAAAATTGTTCTATTTAATTTTTTGAGCAATCAATTGACCATACTAATCGCTTGGATGATTTTGGAATCATATATCCAGATAAAGCAAGAAAAATATGTTTTGCCTGCTTTACTTTTGTGTGTTGGTGTCAATTTTAAACTATTGCCATTAGCGGTATTGCCATGGTTGATTTTTATTTGCAAAGAACGGGCAAGACTCATCCTGTTTTTTTCAACATTTATTTTAGCCATGTTGGTGCTTCCCGCTGTTTTTATAGGATGGAATTACAACTACATGTTGATTGGCGAATGGCTGAAGACCATAAATCCTTTTAGCAATATCCACATTATGCAGACCAATGAAGGAGGAATGCTTGATATTTCATCATTGTGCACCAAATATTTTACTGCTGAAAAAATACCAGGAGAAAATGAAATCAATTTCTTAGTACTAAGCAAAAAAGGACTGTTTGTATTGGTGAATTTAATTCGAGCATTGCTATTAAGTCTTGTTGTTTATTTGGCCTATAAACTAAACGAAAAGACCTTTGGAATTCAATCATCATTAATTGTACTTTTTGCATTTATGACCCTAATACCACTTTGTTTTCCTCACCAAAGGTTGTACAGTTATTTCATGATGGCGCCAATGCTCTCCGTCCTAATTGTTGCGGTTTATCACAATGGGCATTTTATTCAAAAAAGCATGCTTACTTTCTTGCTTTTGCTTTCAGGACTTCTAACTTGGGTCGATTTCACAGGAGATCTAATAAACAACTTTTTCAATCTATACAGACTTCCCACAATAGGCACATCCTTCCTATTAATCTTCTATGTCTATTTCATACTAGAAGCTCAATTTAACACCCTAAAAACGAACAAACCAGCGGCAGGCTCTAATTAGAGTTATGAAGTGATAGATATAAACTTTTTGAACACAACAAGTTTCTTTTATCTTTTTAAAAAAATCAACTCAGCGCAGGTAGCTTATATTAAAAGTTCTTTATCTAACTTATCATACTTTATATTGTGTTCAAATTTCTTTTTATGATGGTTAGGTGTGTATACTACTCTATTGTCAGTGACTTCGTCCAAGGTTAAATCATCATGATACTTATCTCCATTAATGTCACATTTTATTACCCTGTCTATATCCCGTATTGATTGACATCGACCGTGATTGTCTTGTATCTATTTCCTTTTTTATTTGAACCCAATTTACTAATATATTTCAGTATTATTTTTCCGTCTATAACTTCTGCTTTGCGAAAAATATCATCAAAAGACAATGAACTGCTTGATTCAATTGCCCTTTTTATATCACCTTTAGCAATTTTCATTTTGGCTTCTTTCCCCGTTTCAATATTATAAATCACAAGTGTATTGTAATCGAGGTCCATTGAGTCTAAGTTTGGGCTATTTGCAAAGGAAACGACATAGGGAAAGTTTTTATCAGCACTGGCAAAAATGGCAGGGCCTAAGTATCTAATTAGTTTACCACTTGTCTTATCATGGAGATAGTAATCAGGAGGACTGCAGCAACCAGATATAGTTTGATACACCCCTAAAAACATAGATTTATATTCAATAAAATGAGAATAACCTATGTTTCCCGTATACCACATAAGTTCCGCCCCTAAAGAAAACAACACCACCTTATTGTCTTGGTTTTTAAAAGTCAACCAAGAAGAATCACAATTATAATTCCAATACAACATCGCATGGTTGTCAAATAAAATGGTATCACAGTTGATATTCAAATTCACCGAATCTCTGTCGCATTTGCAATTTTGTGCAGCCACTGGTTTCAAAGCAATCAACATCAATATTGCAAGAAGAAGTTTCATTCAATCACGTAATTTTTCATCCTTAAGGTGTTCTCAAATTTATTTAAATACCGTATAAAAACAAAATGGGAAGTG
>JAOASJ010000120.1 GCA_030158725.1 Bacteroidia bacterium | reverse complement strand
GTTAACCACCCGCCTTTGAAAAGGCCATATTTTTTAATTGCCTCAATACCATATTGACTGCAAGTAGGGGTGTAACGGCAAGAAGGAGGTAACAATGGCGATAATGTCCATTGGTAAATTTTAATTAGCAATATCCCCAAACTACGACCTGGTCGAATCATGTAATTTTGAAATTATTTTTTTCAAAGATTTGTCTATTGCCATATAATCTGGCAAGTCGCGGGAAGTGTAGATAAGAGCAAATTGAATGTATTTCCCATTAAGGGCAGCAGTCAATTCTGGCTTTAACAATCTAAGTCTGTCGCGCATCACCCGTTTTATACGGTTGCGGTCAACAGCCTTTTTAAAGTTGCGTTTTGGTGCAGCAAACATTGCTTGAATTTGAGCCTGTTGGGGATTTTCAAAAAGCAAGTAGCTAAATACCAAAGGAAAACCTTTGATTGATGTGGAGTTCTTAAATAGAAAATCTATCTGCTTAACGTTTCGTAAACGTTCTGGTTTAGAAAGACTTAACTTAATGTTATGTTCACTCATGTTGCTCATGAGGTTGCATCACAAAGACTAGCGCTTGTGTCTGCCTTCGTCAGAAACGGTTAACCTTTTACGGCCGCGTTTTCTTCTGGCTGCTATAACTTTGCGACCGTTTGCGGTGGCCATTCTTTCTCTAAAGCCGTGTTTGTTGCGTCTTTTGCGTTGTGATGGCTGGAATGTACGTTTCATTGCTTGAAAAAAATTAAAGGACTGCAAAGGTAGGGGATATTTCCTTAAAAGCAAAAAGAGTTTTAAAAATAATTTTTGAAATCTTAATGCAACCTTTTTATTATCTTGCCGTCAAATACCCAAACGCTGATTACACAAGGTGAATGAGATAGATGAAATAATCGAACAATGTAAAGCTGAGAAGGCTTGGGCTCAAGAAAAGCTCTTTAAGTTGTTTGCACCCAAAATGCTTGGTGTATGCAGGCGCTACCTTGTTTCTATTGATGATGCGCGCGATGCAATGCAAGATGGTTTTGTTAAAGTATTTCTCAATATTCATAAATATGAAGGGCGAAGCAGCTTCAATACTTGGATCACCAGAGTGATGATGAACACCGCCATTGACATGGTGAAAAAAATCAATAAAGTTCAGTTTGTTCGTGATGATTATTTTTTCAATGATGAAAATGCACTCTTAGATGACGATTTTGTTGAACCAGATGGATTGTCTCAAAAGCAACTGTTGGAAATTATTGACAAACTGCCCAATGGCTATAAGATTGTTTTTAATATGTATGCCATTGATGGTCTGCCACACAAAGACATTGCCACCATATTGGGTATAAGTGAAGGTACAAGTAAATCGCAGCTCAACCGTGCGCGTGCCTTTTTGAAAACGGAAATTAAAAAATTACAAGCCGCTAGTTAAGTGACACGTAAAAAAATCCATATCGATGAATTGTTTAGAAACAAACTGAAAAGTTTGAGTCTGCTCGTATCCAATAAAGATATGGAGGCAATAGATGACAAGAAATCTCAATATACAGAGTCTGAAACACCATTGCCTAATAGTGCTTTTTCGGATTTTGAATTGGAAGTAACCGAAATGGATTGGTTAAACACCAAATCTAAATTGGATATTGAACGTGCTGCGGTAAGTAATAAGGATGCGTTTCAAGAGAAGTTTGACGGCTTCGAAATTGAACCTAATCCAGAAGATTGGCCTATCACCTATAAAAAGTATTTGGCGGCTAAGAGTCGTAAACTTTGGTGGTGGTTAGGTACTGGAATATTGGCATTACTTATCGGTTTGTCCCTATTATTCACCATTGGTTCTAAAACTCAAGCTTCAGAAAATACTTTAGCTCAAAATAAAATTTACACAAATGAAAATACTCAAAATCAAGTTTCAAAACCGTTGGAAGGAAATGGTCAATCGTCTAATACACCAAGTGGTAATGAGAATGCTG
The DNA here is from genome assembly GCA_030158725.1 of Bacteroidia bacterium. Taxonomy (GTDB): domain Bacteria; phylum Bacteroidota; class Bacteroidia; order NS11-12g; family UBA955; genus JABMMZ01. The sequence continues at coordinate 3,588 of JAOASJ010000120.1, read as the reverse complement.
AGCAAGCATTAACCCTAGACGATGCCAAAAATGTAGTTGCAAATCCTAAGACTAATTCGACATCTAATTCAAACCTTTCATTAGAAGCAAGCAGTAAGAATACCAATAGAAATAATTCGAATAAGAATCAAACTGGAACAAGTAAAAGTCAAGCTTCAAAACCGCTTCATGCGAAGAAACAAAAAGAAACAAATAAAAACACGCTTGAATCTATTAAAGAAAAGCGATTTGAATTATTCAAGCCAAACGGTGTTTTCTTAGGTAAATTGGAAAACAAGCCTGAATTAAACAATGATCCTTCTCCTGAAATTATGGAGAAAGTGAAGAATGATGAAGTGCAAGAAGAAATTCAAGTACCCAAGTTAAAGCCTGAAATCATAACAGCAGATTCTGTAAAAAAGAAAATACACATCGACGATTTGAAAGGGCCTGGCAAACCAGTTTTGGGTCTCTATGTGGCAATGATAAACCAAATCAATTATGGTTCAAGGGTATTGTCCAAAGGGAATAATGATTTTTACAATTCAGTTCGTAAATCTGCTGACAAACCGAGTGTATCTTGGACTAAAGGGATAGAAGTTGGAATTTTAAAATATAAAACACAATTTTCAATAGGGGTACAAGCAGGTAGTCAAACTTTTGTTTCTAACTACAAATACAGTTACAGAGTATACGATTCATTGCCAGTGTACAATCCGGGAAGAACTCAAATAATTGGATACTTCTTATTGCGTGGTCGCGATACCTTTATCAACGAAGAGAATAAAGTAAAGCTCAATAAAATTCAAGTGCCATTGTCTTTTTCACGCGTGTTAAACATTAACAGCAGAATGGGATTCTTATTGGGAACCTCTGTATTGTTAGATTACACAAGTAAAACTACTGGAACTAAGATGATCAATCCACAAAACAATCAATTGTATTATTACAAGACATTGCAAGGATTTGAAAGGCGGTTAAACGTATTGCCTAGTTTGAATATTGGCATCAATTATCAAGTAGGTAAAAATCTAATGCTTCAATCCTCTATCTATGGAAATACAGCTGTGTTTGGACGATTTAAGAACAACTTTGGAGCGAATGAGCAAGCTTATAATATGGGAATCAACTTAAAACTTTTATACCTGATTAAATGAAATTAAAACACCTTGCATTTATAGTTTTTAGCTTCTTGCTAAGTCCAGCTATTAAAGCCCAAGTATGGTACCCTGAGGGTGTCTATACCCATAATGTGCCTTTAATGATAACGGTCGACAATCAATTAATTAGTATTTCAAAAGCTGGGAATGATTTGAACAATTCATTCTGGCAAGTTTCAGTAAACGATGGGTCAAATTGGAAAAGATTGCCTTTGTTAACTTTGAATAAGGGCGCAGAAATAATGGACATTAAAAAGTTTGGTGGACAGATTTATGTAGCTGGAAATTTCTTATTTGATAACTCTGCTTACAATGCTTTGGTAAAATTTAATGGGACCAATTGGCAAGGGTTTACTTTGTTTAAAAAGCCCAATACCCAATTGGCGACAATATTGAGTTTAGATGTACAAAAAGGAAATTTAATTTTAGGTGGTAGTTTTTATACAATAGGACAAGACACCATTCCATATTTAGGGCGTTTCAACGGGTTTAAGTTTTCCGAATATTTTGATTTGTGCAAGACTTGCGCTCCAGATAATACAGTAATTGATATTGCATCAAATGACAGTGTGGTTGCATTTAGCGGACAGTTTACCACCATCAATAAGCAGAAATCAAAGTACATTTACCGACTTAAGAAATCAAATCTTGGAGACAGCTTCGCCAACACTCCACGGCTAATAGAAAAAATTGCATTAGATGGAAATACCATTTATGGCATGGCCGCGGTGACCTTGCGTGACAAGCGTATATTTAAAATATCAAATTCAATTACAGAAATTAATTACAATTTAGATTCATGTGTATTTGTTTCTGAAATGGTGGTGTTCGATGCCAAGCTGGTATTAAGTGGTTCGTTTTATGTACAAGGTGATGTGAATAGGAAGTCTATAGTGCGCTTAAATGGAGCGACATGGCAGAACATTGGCAATAACTTTTCGGAAGCCACCTACATCGCTACAGGAAGGTCCTTGTTGTTCGCCGCAGGAAACTCGAAACAAAATATTAGTGTGTGGAACCCCAACCGTTTCGTGGTTCGTTTTTATCCCAATGCCGCTTTGTTAAAAGCCAAAGTTTTTTTAGACTCTAACAACAATTGTATTCAGGAGCCTAATGAGCAAAGCTTGTCTAAACAATACATTAAATTCCCGGTGTTAAATAAAGCAGTGTTCACGAATGAAAAAGGCATGGTGGATTTTTTGGTTCCCAATAATGTTCAAACCACGCACCGTTTTGTAGTAAGACCATTTAGAAATTATATACGCAGCAATTGTTCAGATACAGCGGTGAATAAAACATTTATTCCAGGTGTTTACATGGATAGCATACAATTCCCATTAAACCGATTGCCTAATGTGAACGATATTCGCATCACCATAAATTCCCTTAAAGGCAAGCAAGTCTTAAAGAACAAAAAGGTACAATATATTTTAACCTACGAAAACGTTGGGTCAAATGCAATTTCAGGGAGCATCAATTTGCACAAGAGTCCTTTGTTTACAAAAGAGCAAACCTCGCCAGCATTCAAAACCAAGATCAATGATTCAACTTTGTCATGGGATTACAACAATTTATTGCCAGGCGAGAAAAGATTTATAGGCTATGTTGGCTATCCTGAAGATGCTTACTTTGATCAAGCCAGTCAGTTTTCAGCCAAAGCCAGTTCAAGTATTGCCACAGGCAGTGCTGCTTTTGTAAGCGATGATACAGATTCAATTCCACAAGAAGTAAATCAGAGTTTTAAAGCGTTTAGAAAAGACATTTATCCTACGCCAAGTTTGGGCGATTCAATAACCTATTTAGACCCTACAGAACGCGATTTACGTTACTATATTTCATTCAATAACTTTAGTGCTGATACCGTTTTTTATGCTGTGATTATTGATACACTTGACATCAATTTGGACATGTCATACATTGAAGAAACAGGAAGCAATAAATATTATTATACGGAGGTTCAAACTGATCCAAACAACCCAAATAGGGGGATATTAATTTGGCATTTCCCGAATATAAAATTGACACCAAATATTAATCAAGATTTTGAAATTAATAGCAGTGGGTCATACATCGGATTCAAAGTGGTAAGTAAACCATTGAACAATGGATATTATTTGCGCAATACAGCTTCTGTGTTTTATGACAATCAATTTGCGGGTAATACGAATTCAGTTTATTGCACCTTGGCACCAACAGGCATAAATGAATTAAAGCATACAAATAGCATTCAAGTTTATCCCAATCCTTTTAACTCAGTCCTCGAATTTGCAGTTAAAAGTGGTTCAGAGATTTCTGTTTACGATGCCTTAGGGCAATTGGTTTACCATTCATTTGTTGACGCCGATTCTGATAATTATTCTGTAGACTTAAGTTACTTGCAAAATGGATTGTATGTCATGCAAGTCGCTAAAGCAGGGCAGGTGTATCAAGCGAAGTTGATTAAGAATTA
>JAOASJ010000119.1 GCA_030158725.1 Bacteroidia bacterium | reverse complement strand
AACCATAGCCTATAAATTCTTATGGGATTTAATTATCAAATAAGTTTGGGGTGAGTTTGGAAGTGAAGTACCTTCTTCGCTATCACCTTCGCTTAAGCTACGGTGATAAATAAAAGCTGCAAAGGACAAGCAAAAATGAGAGTTAGAATGTCCGCATTCACCTTCGCTAAAGCTTCGGTGAACACTGTCGCTCCCACTCTCGCTCTGTTGTGAAGTGTCCCCATACCAGAGACTACACTTCGTTTCGTCACGGTACGGGTCACACCCCGTGTTGTAAAAGCCCGATGATAATTAAAAAAGGTCTGAACGAATATTGATAAAGCCCCAGTACCAGAGTTTTTCGCTTCGCTACAAACACGGTACGGGGCACACGAAAATAAAAAAACCGCCTTTAGGGCGGTTTTAATTTTCGTGGCCCCATCAGGGATCGAACCTGAATTTAGGGTTTCGGAAACCCTCGTTCTATCCGTTGAACTATGGAGCCATTTATGGGCGCAAAAGTAATTACTTTTAGGCGCTAAACCATGCAAAGTTTACGCGACTCACTTACTTAGATACTTCAAGAATTTGTCATATTTTGGTCATAATACATTTTAAATGAAACGTTCGCAATGAAACCTGCGTCTAATAGGTAAATGCAATTCTTAGTTTAGTAATCTAAGAGTCCATTTCATACGCTGATGCAAAAGAGCCATTGTGAACATTCACCATGGCTTTTTTGTTATTACAATATTCCAGTTATTAATTTTGTAAAATGTTAACCATAGGAGCTTACAAAATTGAAAATATTTACACTGCGTTCAAACGAATAATTAGCTCAAGAACATAGACAGAAAGTTTAAAGATACTATTTTTATCCAGTTCCATAAACATTAAGCAACAATGTTTGATATTAATTTTACAAAATATTGTATTACTGAGATTTGTAACATAACTTTTACTGACTTTTTTTAAACTTTTAATAGAAAAAAACATACTTAAGTTTGAAATTATACGCCTTTTGTCAGCTAAAATCGGCCTAAAAAGTCAAGTAATTAATATTTAATATACCATTCGAGAGAATTATATACATATTCAAGAAAACCCCTAAAAATAGGTCTGATTTTATTTTCACTTTTGCACCACAATAAGTTAATTATAGTATTAGACGAAAATGAACATTTCAAAAATTTCAATCATTGGCAACAATAATTTTTATGCTTTAGGCATCAAAGTTATTCTTCAAAGCTTGCCAGCAACACAAAATAGCGAAATAGCTATTTATGCAACAGGTGCTGACTTCTTAAAATCTGACAAAGGTTCTGATCTTGTTCTGTTAAATATTATGCTTCCTGACATTGGTGGTATTAAATTTTGCCACACAATTAAATCAAACAATCCTGATTGCAAAGTAATCATGATGTCGATAAGTGATGAAAGTGATTTACACAACTGTCTTTCTTCAAATGCCAATGGTTTCCTAATCAAAGATTTTAAAGAAAGAGAATTGGAATTTGCTATTTATAAAGTATTTAACAATGAATACTATATTGATTCAAACCTTGTCTTGCGCTTGTTAAGAAAAACACCGAGCAACAAGAAAATGGAAACCAGTACTTTGAGTGAATTTGAATTAACCCTGTTACAATACATTTCTGATGAAATGACTGAAGTTGATTTGGTAGAGAAACTTAAAATGCCAAGAGGTAAATTATATTACTACAAAAGAAAACTTTGCCGCAAATTGGATGTAAAAAATTCTGCAGGATTAATTAAAAAAGCAGTTTCTCTAAAACTAGTTAGCTAAATCAAGCAACCCTAAGATCATAACTTACTCACTATGAGCCAATTTTCAGTTAAATGGTTCATAGTGAGTATTGTTTTTTAGTGATTTTAGTATAATTTAATAAAAAAAATATACAACTTTGAATAGAATTTGTAAATTTGTAATAAATTCAAGAAAAAAAATATAGTTTTCAATTACTATTTAGACTTTTACAAATTTATAAACTAAAAACAACATGAGCAGCACAGACAACAAATACAAATGCATCATCGTAGATGATGAGCCACAAAACATTGCAGTTTTTGAACACCTTTGCAATGAGTTTTTTAGCAACGACATTGAAATAATTAATACATTTAATGTCGCAACAGATGCATTAAAATATATCAATTCAGAAAAAATAGATTTAATTTTTCTAGACATTGAGATGCCTGAATTAAGCGGATTTGAATTAATTCGCGCAATATCAGATCAGTCAAAAGCAAAAATTATTATTGTAAGCTCACACGATGAATATGCACTTAAGGCTTTCCGTCACTCGGTTTTCGATTTCCTTAAAAAACCAGTTAGCATTACCGATATCAGAGAATGTTTAAACAAATTGGAAAAACAATCTGGTGCAACAAACAATGAACATGAAATCTCTGACAACATTTTAGTTGTTAATAGACAAGATAAGACTATATTTATTGACATTCAGCAAATTTTGAGAATGGAAGCAGCTGGATCATATACAGACATTTTTTTAGAGGATGGAACCAAAATCAATTCAACTAAAAAAATGAACTATTATGAAACCATTTTGGCCAAACATCCTTTCTACAAATTGCACCGCAGCCATTTCGTTAACTTGAATAAAATTCGTGAAATTATCAAAAACGAAGGCGATGGTATGGTTGTCATGCAAGACGGCAGCAGAATTGAAATTTCAAGAGCTAAAAAAGATGAATTCTTGAGATCTATTATAAAAGATAAAAAGCTTTAAGCTTTTTTATTATGTTTTGAATAAGCGCATTTAGAGCGCGCCGTTTATTATGAATAACACAAATACTCCTGATTCTAAGGAATTAAATCCTGATAAGATTTCCGAGAAACTATTAGCTGCTGAGAATCAAATTCTCGAGCAATCCAATACAATTAAACAGTTAGAGGTGCAATTGGCACATTTAGCACACCAAATTAGTGCTGAAAAACCGAGCAAAAAAGAGGGTTTGGAAGTTAATAGCAGACAACTAAATCTCATACTTGACAATATTCAACTTGGTTTACTTTTAGAAAATTCAGAAAGGAAAATTGTCTTAGTTAATGAGACGTTTACAAAACTTTTTGGTATCCCTTTGAGTCCCGAGCAAATGCTGGGTTTTGACTGTGCGGCCTCTGCCGGTGACACATCTAAAATGTTTGAGGATGAAATTGGGTTTTTAGATGAAATAGACAGATCTCTCAAGGATAAAACAAAAGTTGAAAAAGTACTTCTTAAACTTAAAGATGGAAGATATTTCAGACGCGACTATATTCCTCTTTGGAAAGAAGACATTTACGATGGACATCTATGGGTTTACATCGATGTCACCAAAGACGAATTGGCTCAAATTAAAATAAAAGAGCAAGAAGAGTTTTACGAAGAAATCCTGAATGAAATTCCAGCAGATATAGCAGCCTTCGACAAAGACCACCGCTACTTATTTGTTAATCCTTACGGAATTAAAAACAAAGAAATTCGAGAGTGGATTATTGGCAAAACCGATTACGACTATTGCACTTACAGAAACAAGCCAATTTCTATTGCTGATGAAAGACGGAAACATTTCACATCTGCTTTCGAAAGCAAAAATGTTCATACCTGGTATGAAGAAATAGTAACCCCAGACGGAAATAAAGAATACCATATGCGTATGATGTATCCCGTTTTGAACGCTCAAAACGAGGTTACTATGGTTATCGGGTATGGTTTAAATATTACCCAAAGCAAAAAGAACGAATTGGCTTTAATGGAAGCCAATAGAAATCTAACTTTATCTCAATTTATTATTGACAACTCTTATGATGCCATGCAGGTTTCACAAGAAGATGGCCGTCTATTTTATCTAAATTCAGAAGCAATTAGAAGACTGGGTATAGAAGCTAAGCGTGTGAACGAATATTTTGTACAAGACTTTGAACAGCTATTTAACGATGAATTGGTGTGGGAAGAGCATGTTTCGACGCTGAAGAAAAATGAAAGTATTATTGTAGAAGGTGAAAACATAAATGTAAAAACTGGATTTAGTTTCCCTGTTGAAGTAACTGTTAAATATCTTAAAGTTGCAGACACTGGGTATATCATAGCAAGTTCTCGTGACATAACAATGAGAAGAAACTTCGAACAAGCTTTATTGCGCAAACAAGGCATGTTAAATGCTATTGCCTTGGCAACAAATGAGCTTTTATCGAATCCCAATTTCTATAATGCCATCTACAAATCTTTACCTTGGATAGGCCATGCTGTTAATGTTGACCGTACCTATCTATTTGAAAATAGTTTTGATCCTGAACAACTAGATTTCCTTACTTCTCAAAGATTTGAATGGACCAACAACGACACTCCAGCTCAAATCGACAATCCAGAATTGCAAAATGTACCAATTAACATTTTCGGCAATATTCTCGACACACTTTACAAAAAAGAACCATTTAAAGCAATAGTAAGTGAGATAAAAAGCAAAGAGGTTAGAGATTTATTGCAGGCTCAAGGAATTCGTTCAATATTAATTATCCCTATAATGCACAAAGACTTCTTCTGGGGATTTGTGGGTTATGATGATTGCACAAACGACAGAGAATGGTCAGATGATGAAATTGCTTTGTTACAAAGTTTTGCCAACAGTATATCAAATGCTATTGAGAGAAATCAACTTGAAAACAATGCATTTAAAGCTAAAGAAATTGCTGAAAAATCTACCATTGCAAAATCTGAGTTCTTAGCACAGATGAGTCATGAAGTAAGAACGCCAATGAATGCATTCTTGGGCATGACAAAAATTTTAGCAAAAACCAAGCTTGATGAAACCCAAAGAAAGTATCTAAATATCATTAGTGATTCGGCAGACAATCTACTTGCAATTGTTAATGACATCTTAGATTTAGAAAAAATTAATTCAGGTAAAATTTCTTTAGAAAGCTTAACATTTGACCTAGAAGCTAGGATTGAAAAATCAATAGAAACCTTTCACCATAGAGCAGCTGAGAAAGGTTTGAAACTTCAGTTCATGAGTGAATTACCTGTGAACTTCACAGTTAGTGGCGACCCTCATAGACTGACCCAAGTTATAAATAACCTTTTGGGAAATGCCATTAAATTTACAAGTAATGGGAAGATAGGATTAAAAGTAAAAATCTCTCATAAAAAGAATGATTTAACTTGGGTGGAAATTGTTATTTCGGATACTGGAATAGGCATAAAAGAAGAACAAATTGAACATATTTTTGATCCATATTCTCAAGGTGGAAAAGAAATTGCCCGTCTATACGGTGGAACTGGATTAGGCTTAAGCATCTGCCAATCTATTATTGAAATGCAAGGTGGAAGTATTACAGTTGAAAGCGAATATGGCAAAGGCAGCACATTCACAATTCAAATACCTTTTGCTCAAGGTTCAGACGAATTAGAAAACGAATCAGAAATTATTGATGAAAACTTGGCCAATACCGAGTCTCTTCAAGGCATTAAAGTTCTTGCCGCAGAAGATGTAGAAATCAACCGATTTATGCTCAACCACATTTTAAGTGCATGGGGTTGCGATGTTACCATTGTTAATGATGGAAATGAAGTTGTAGAAGCCTATTTGAAAAACAAATATGACATTATCTTAATGGACATCCAAATGCCTGAAAAAGATGGAATAGAAGCCAGTAAAGAGATTATTAGCTCTCATAACTACAACGGTACGCCTATCATTGCTTTAACAGCCAATGCGCTCTTAGGAGACGCTAAAAAATACTTAAGTATGGGCTTTAGCCATTGCATCACAAAACCATTTGATGAGAAAACGTTAAATGCAGTAATTATTAATGCAATTCACAAAAGGAATATCATTCTTAACCAAAATGAAGGTAAAGAAAACTTGAATGAACCATTGTATAGCCTAAACCATCTTAATTTAATTTCGAATGGCAAAAAAGAATTTGTAGATAAAATGGTGGCCCTATTTGTTAGCGAAACACCTAACTACTTAGAAGACTTATCAAACGCCTATAAAAACAATGATGTAATTGCATTTTCAAAACACTTACATAAGTTAAAACCTAGCTTGGCTCATTTTGAATTACATTCAGTCTCTGCAATGGCCACTAAAATGCAATCGTTCATTAAAGAACAAGGTTTGGAATTCCCTAATAAGTTTATGGTTCAAGAATTTATCACAACCATAGAGTTGTGTATAAATGACTTAAAGAAGAATCACCTGAACGAATTATAAGGGTTGAAAAGAGAAATTTTTAACAATTATCTCATGTTCTAAGCCATTGTTTGGTGCAGCTCCATTGAGCAACCAGAAATTAAAACGCACATTGGTCGAGTCGCCTGGGGCAGGCACGACTATAGGATTAGACACTTGTGAACCTTCAATTTTAGTCCTTGTAATATTGGTGTTATCAAACTTCCATGACGATGTCTTATTTGCTCCAGGATAAGTATCACCCTCATAACTTTCCCAAGTAACCGCTTCAGGCGTCCATTTCATCATATAGGTCATTGATTTACTAATGTAGCGTTGGGCAATTAAAGGTTTGTGTGTGCGCTCAGGATAAGGCGCTGGATTGCTAAACCAAACGGGCTGTGCACTAAAGGTAACCATTGAAGTATCTCCAGCTGCATTCCATTTTGAAAATTCAACATCTATTTCACTATTTCCTTGCGTTTGGAATGAATGGTCATCCCATGTAAAAAAGCCAAAGACAACGCGTTCATCAAAATTACGAATATCACTTTCACAAGTAAAAACATAAGTGCCATATTTAAATTCTTTAACACTTATAATTTCACTGCAATACCAAAAGCCATTCTTCTTACTAATCTTTAAATGCAAACGTCCTAAGCTGTCAACAAAAGCATTTTCTTTTGTTCCTAAGAATCTATTTGGCCCTGGCCCAACAGGGGTTGGTCTGTCTTTATAATCCCAATAATATCCAGAAAAATAAACTGGACCTGTTTTTTCTACTATTTTAATTTCAGGTGGTGGTGACTGCTTACATGCTGTTATGGATAACAGCAATATGTACATTCCCAATCCTATATGTTTAATTGACATAAATGCGTTTTTTTTGATTGTTAATTATTAAGTCGAATTCTCCTGATTCTGTAACTACTTGTAATTCCTTATTTACAAAAGACAAATCGCTTTTGTGTATTGAAAAATAAACTGTTTTTGTTTCGTTTGGCTCAAAAGCAAGTTTCGAAAATGCCATTAGCTTTTTCACCGAAGGCGTTATGCTAGCGAACAAATCACTGTAATACAATTGCACAACTTCCTGCCCTGCCCTGCTTCCAACATTCTTCACATTAACTTTTATTACTATAGAATCAAAGTCATTTAAAGTATCCTTGCTAACGCTTAAATCTGAAAACTCAAATTGAGTATAACTCAAACCGAATCCAAAATCAAATTGTGGTCTATAAGCATTCATTGAAAAATCAACATCTAAATCTTCAGATTGTTTGCGGTCATAATGAATCAATGCATTCTGATTTGATGGGTAAGTAAATGGCAATTTACCACTTGGGTTTTTTACCCCAAACAAACAATCCGAAATAGCCCGTCCACCCTCATCGCCTGGCAAATATGCGTACAAGATTGCATCAGCTAGTCCAGCAATATCTTTTATGATTCTTGGTCGGTTAAAGCAGCACACCAAAACTATAGGTTTATTCAATTCTTTTAAACGCTTTACTAAAGTTTTCTGAGCTAAGGTTAAATCCAAATTATCAATATTTCCCGGCAATTCTGTGCAAGGTGTTTCACCCAAACAAACCACTATTTTATCAACCGTTTTGGCTGCTTGAATACAAGCTTCAATATCTAGTACACTATCTATGCTAGATCCTTGGACATAAGTAACATTCTTCGCATTAACAAGCTTCATAGCATCCACCACACTTAGTTTACCTTTGGTGTTAAATCTTGCATCTAACCCTTGCCATGTGTGTGTCCACGCGCCATTTAATAAATTTAAACTGTTGGCAGCTGGACCGCAAACCAATACTTTTTCAGCCGAAGAATTTATAGGTAAAGCATTGTTTGTATTCTTTAACAAAGTCATGCTCTCTACAGCCAAGTTATAACTTTGCTGGGCATGCTCTGCTGAACCAAACAAAGGATATAAATCTTTAGAGATTTTCTTAAATTGAAACAAGCCCATTTCATTTTTCAAATTCAATATCCTCCTAACCGAAGCATCTATGCGCGACATAGGAATAGAACCTTCTTTAATTAATTCTACCAAAAGCTCAGTGAATTCAAAATCATTGGGTGTCATGCTCATATCTATCCCAGCCATTATAGCCATTTTCACAGCTTCCTTTTTGGTGGCTGCCACTCTATGAATGTTAACCAATTTATAGACATCTTCCCAATCTGTTACAGCAACCCCTTTAAAGCCTAATTCATCCCTTAACAAGGTGGTCAAAATATCATGGTTTACATGCACAGGTGTTCCGTTAATTTCACCTGAATTAATCATAACTGTTTTAGCTCCTTGATTAATTGCTTCTCTAAAACTTGGCAAAAAATACTCCCTCAATTCACGGTCAGAAATCCAAGCAGGCGTTCTGTCTTTTCCACTTAAAGGCATACTATAACCCAAGAAGTGTTTCATACAAGAAGCAACCTGATATGGACCATTAACTCCATTATTCTGTATACCTTGAATGGCAACTCTTGACATTTGCTTTGCGAGATAAACATCTTCACCAAATGTTTCAAAGAAGCGCGACCATAGTGGCATTCTGCCTAAATCTAAAACTGGCGAAAAATTCCAAGGTATACCACTTGCTCTTGTTTCATAAGCTGTAATTTGATACATCTTTTTTACAAGGCCTGGATTCCAAGTTGCAGCTTGTCCAATCTGTTGTGGAAATAACGTTGCGCCCATTGTATAATTGGCGCCATGTATGGCATCAATACCATAAATTATGGGAATATTTAAATGGCTATACTTCTTGTTTTGCTCGAAAATGGTGTTGATAATTTTGTGCCAACTCTCAAGTGAGATGGTACCACTTCCACAACCAACATTTAAAATTGATCCAATATGGTATTTCTGAATTGCTGTTTTTAGTTTGTCTAAATTTAAAGCTTGCGGCTGCACCAAATTACAGATACCACCTTCAGCAATAACACCCAAATCTATTTGTGTCATTTGTCCTGCTTTTTCTTCAGGACTCATCAAAGAAATTATAGAGTCAATTTGTTTATTTGATAAGAAATTTTGGGACAAACATACCCAAGGTAAAGAAACCAATAAACTAAGAACGAATAACTTTCTCATCTTCAAGTTTAATAAATTTAATTTCATCCAAATATATATTGCCATCTCCTTCTAATTGAATTATAAATTGCTTCACTCTTTCCAAATCAAAGTCCCTAGCTTCAAATGGAAATTTTGATAAAGGTATTAGAACAGTAGTCCATGTCGAATCGGTAAATTCACCGGCTGCTAAAGAATAATTAAAACCATAATAGCATTGAACGCCAGAATAATCTTCAAAGGCAAATGCAACTGGCAAATTCTTAAATGAACCTTTTGCTGACTTAACTTTCATTTGAACAGCTGAATTGTCTTTTAAGTCCGAAATGTCTTTTGACATCCAATTGTTCCAACCAAATCCAATGCCTATCCATTTGCAATTGCCTGCAATTTTATCCCAAGTTACTTTCAATCCTGCCGAGCCTGAAAAAACATTTACTTTTTCCGTTGCTAATTGAACACATTGCACTTCAGGTGAAACCCAAACACTTTTATCAAAATCATTATTAAAAATGTATACGGCTTTAAAGCCATCAATTTCGTTGCTATCGACAATTGCTACTTCGTTGTACAAAGATCTATCCTGAACTTGCACAAAGCTGTTACAAGCCCCCAAAAGAGCTAAACAAGCGAGACCAAAGCAGAACTTAATATATTTACTCACGGTTCAAGTGGTTTGTTGTTTGAAAACATCAAATAATCCAATTTAGTACTTGCAAAACCATTGTTGGGATTTGCCAAGTGCAACATGGATATTTTACTTAATTTATTTGGATTATGGAGACCGTTACCTTTTGGAGTTGCAGGATTTCCATTAACCAAAGTAACGATGTCAGAATATTTAATTGAAATTAATTTCCATCCCTCCCAATCTACTGTTATTTGATAGTCGTATTCATCTTCATTGCTAGCCGAGAAAGTTCCATCACTGTTTTCATCTTCTTTAAATTGGAATAAGACCAAAGATGGATTCGCGCTACTTGTACCATAAATTAAACAATTAAAATAAACTGCATCTGGATTTGTATTAAGCGGAAAAGTAACAGCTGAATTGTATGCTGAAGCTGGAAAATCGACCAAACCAATTAGATAGTCCCAATTCACAGTCCCTGCCATATTTAAATAACTACCTCCTTCTGGAGCCAAGTTATCTGTTTTTACTTTGCAATCCATATTGGCGCCAGATTGAAAGAACTTCGTCCAAGATGTTTTCAGTCCTGTTTCAAAATCAGCTATGATAAAACCATCATTAACTTTTGGGTTTTTAACATTAACATTCACCATAAACGAATCAGCAACATCAGCGATTTTTAATGTCGCTATGCACTTCTCTGCTTTAAACATTGGGAAGTTTGTCGTAGAACCATTCCATAGTGCATTGTTCAAAGCAATTATTCTGCTTTGTCCGCTTATGATTTTTTTCGCTTTAGACGTTTGTCCTTCAATGCTAATTTCCCAAGTAACTATTTTATTAAAAGAAGCAGAAAAGAAAACTGTTTCTGAGGTTTTAAAATCTACAGAATCTTTACTTGCTTTGAACGGATCCAATAATTTAAAATTGCTGTAGATTTCAGCAATACTTGGACCATCTATTTTGTTGTCTTTTCTGCAAGCTGCTAGGCTTAATACCAAAAAAGAAAGTAAGATAATTTTTTGTTTCATATTATAGTGTAATACTGTAAATAACTCCTAATTGATTCATGTTAAAATTCGCATTTGTTTTTGTTTGATCTTTATAAGCGCTTTGCTGATAAAGTATGGCTAAATAAACTTTCGGACTAAAATTATAACGCAATCCAACTGCCTTTATTTGCTGACTTAGATTCAAATTGTTTTGATGGAAATAAATAACTTCTGAGTATGAATTTCTATCGGCTATAAAATCTACTCCTTTATTGGTCTGATTTACCAAACCTCCTAACAATTCAAAGCCATCACTAAATTCCCACTTAAGTCCCACACTCATTTGATTCATTTTCAAATCCACATTTTCAATGGTTTCTTGGCTGTTTCTTTTTGCCGTTTGCATTTTATTTGAAGCTTGAATACTCAAATGTCTTTTTAGTCCTAATATTTCATGAAGAGGCAAATAAGCATATACCTTAGTTTGAGAAAACTCTCTTAGCGAATTTGATCCCTGACCTCTTATTTCTTTTAAACTTTGGTATTCAGCATTCAATTCAATTTTTTGTTTGGTCTTATATTGAACCCTAACATAAGCCCCTTGTCTATTAAATGTGGCCATTCCAAATGGAGAAATGGTATTGTATATTTGACTTGGCGTCATTAATGAATTGCTGATAGTTCTGTTGTAAATATTTTCGTTGCCAATTAAATCAATTAAAGCAACTGGTCTTTGAACTTGTGCATTGGTATAACGGTTATAAAAAACAGTTTGTGCATTGTAATTGACATCTTTACTTTGAGAACCTATGCTTCTAAAATCTGGTCCTACACTTAAAAATCCAAGAGTTGCATTAAAATTCGAAACTTTCATTTGTGCATAAAAATGCATAAAGTAATCGTTTAGTTTTGGAGCTAAAGTATCTGCAGAATATTGGTAATTGCTTTGACCAAGTTCTCCAGCTATCAAAAGATTCTCTTTTCCAATTTTTTGATAGTATTTAAAGTCTACAGTATTGACAGAATTCTTAAAAAGGTTATCGTTCTTTACGGTTCCTTTTACATCAAATACTGTGTTGTTGTTGTAGGCTAAATAAAAATTTTTACTTTGAACTATTTGTAGAGTTAAGGCCCTCATCAAACGGTCGTTGATATTTGCAAAGTCAGTAGCATTCAATCTTGTTAAGAAGGCATTGACATTAACTTCCTTTAAATATTTAGAGAATGTAAATCCAAAATCAACACTAGCTCCTTGCATTCTCCAACTGTTATTACCCATGTAGAATCTTTCATAAGAAACAATGTTTTTTTGCAAATTGAAAATACTAGGAAGTGAATCCAATTGGTCAGAGTGGTGGTTGTATAATGTAAATTGGGTTTGTTTTAAATTCAAATCACCCAATTGATAACGAAGTGCATTAGCAACTACACCTTTAATCCATAATTGTCTTACGTCAAAACTTACACCTGAGCCCCAAAATCCGCCATACTCATTTCTTATGCGGAACATTCCCATAATCTCGGTGTTTTTATTTGGTTTAATGTTCACACCAAGGTCTAGCAGTGCATAACCTCCGTTTTTGCGTTTCACAGTGCTTGTATCAGCAATTGTATCGTTTACAATTAACGAATTGCTGTTCATTAATGAACGCGCACCACCAACAAAACTTACTTTGCGGTCCTTCTGTGCATTTACATTAAATACGGTCAATCCTATGGCAATCAATATGCCTAGTTTTAATCCAGATTTTTTATATTTTCTATTTAAGTTCACTTTCGTTTTTAATTATATTGACAATGTCTATATTTTTTTCTCTTCTTATATACTTCCTAAAAGAAAGCTTTTAATTCAATGGTCGTTTCAAATCCTTTATACCTATCTAAGGCAAAACTCATGTCTTTGTATTGCATATAACGCTCTCTTATGTATAATCCGACACCCTTACTTAATTGTATATCAAATCCAGTTGCTAAACTTAAACCCTTTTGATTCTTGGGTCTACGTGTATCCGAATTTACCTCGGTTTGATAATTTCCAATAATGCGTTCAAAACTTGCATAATTGGTCCACACCAATCTATGGTTTATTTTCAAATAAGATTCAACTTGATGGAAGTATGCGCGCATTAAAGCCCTTTCACTAAACACAACAAATGGGCTTGCAAAATTTTGCACAGAATTAATTGACCCTAAATAAAACAGATACAATTCTCTATTGAGCAACTTTGTTTTGTATTTAGAATTTAATTCGATCGTGTTAAAGTACTTTCTATACAATGGCTTGCCGTCTGCATCCAATTCAGTAACATACATTGTTTCAAATACTGAACGGTAAATTTTATTTAAGTTTTTATACGGCCCAACCCCACTTGGGAAATCCCATCTCCAAAATCTAGACAATGCTAAATTATTAAATGCATGGGTATAAGTAATCTTTGGTGACAATTTATCCAATTCCATTGCATTTGAATAACCAATTGAGTTTTTCAAACGACCAAAATCTAGCTGGGCATTCAATTCAATACCTTGTCTGTTGTTTGAAAGTTGACCAATAGGCAATAAAGCACTAGACACAGGAATCAATACTGGTTGCGTTTGGGTTGCATTGGTTTGAACGGTTTGCTGAATCGATGAATTTATAAAAACAGAACTGTTGTTAAATACATTTGGACTTATTCTATAAAAATGAAATTCAGTTGCAACCTTTTTCAAAATATCTCCAGAAATTTTGACAGAAATTGCTTCACCCCATTTTGAAGTAGTGGTTCCTGCATAACGTCTTCCAATACCTATCTCCGAAAATAATTTAACACGTTTAAATTGATGTTTAATTTCACCCGTCACCATGTTAAATCCTGCCTTCTGTTTGCCTAAAGAATCTAAATAACTGTCGTTGTTAAATGTATTTAATGACAGCAATCCGTTTGACCCTGAATATGACTTACTCAATCTTCCTCCAGCAGATGTATTGGGAATAGATGACAATCCACCATCGAATTGTGTTTTACCTACCATTGCACTAAAAGAAAAATTATGTGGTAATTGAGCACCTTCAACAATTAAGCCATGAAACGCTTGGTTACCCCATCTTTGGTCTTGATTAATAGCTCCTGAGCCATAAAAATCAGAATACCTTGAATCTACTTTTGATGTGTTAGGATCCCATGGATTGCGTTCAAATAAACTGTATCGGTTATACCCCTTATTGGCTTGGAATGTAAATGGCGACAAAGTGTACCAATTGATACCACCAGTGCGCACTGTAAAATTCCCCAAACTGGTTGAGAACATTCCGTATAAACTAACCCCTAGATTTAATCCCTTAACATTTTCTTTCTCACCAGCACCTGTCATTGGCGTCCATAGAAACAAGTCTGTACCAAACATAACTTTACTGCTTGCATAGCCTTTCAAATTCACCATCAGTTGAGGAATTTGGCTATCATCTCCAACAAAGATATTGTTTCTATTTGCGTCTAAATGGCTGTAAGTTTCACTAAGATGTCTATAGTTGGTAATGAATCGATAATATCCACTAATTTCTAAATTCTCAAGAATATCTAGTGGCTTATTAAAATTAAAGTTCACATCACTGCGGTATGCTTTGTTCATTGAATCCTTAAATTTAGAATTCAACAAATCGTTGCTTTGGGCATTTGCAGTTCCAATCAAACCAGTTAAAGCTAAAACCAATCCAGCACCTAATATTTTATTGATTTTTACTTTCATTTTTCAAATTCTTTCATATCTGTATATTTCAACTGTATAAAACGTGATTGCTTTTCACCAGCCTCACGTGCAAGGACTTTAAATGGAATATTTGCATAAGCAACTTTTCCATTATGTATTACTGTGACAAAAATCCTATAAGAACCTGCTTGCAAGGGTGCTCTAAACAAAATATCAGATTTGTTCCCACCCTTAATAATTAAGCCTGTTAATTCTGTTGCTTCAGCTTCTACATCGCCTCCTGATTTTTTATCTGTACTTTCTTCAAAAATGCGCCAAACGAAATTTACATTGGCATTAAGCATAGAATCAGGCAGAACTATTTTTATCGATGCTGGGTATTTCTCACCACCCTTTAAATTTATACTTGAAAATGCATCTTTGCCATCTACTCGCATTGCCATTAATGAAGGTGCAGGCATTTTAGGCCAGTTACCAGTGAATACAAACTCTAAGGCATCAATTGGTTCAGTTGGAAGATTGTCTTTTGAAAACAAGCCATACCATGTTTCCGTATACTCTTGTTTTGCACCCCATAAAAATGCATATGAGCCTAAGCAATAATTTTTGTTGGGTGCTATATATTCTTTATACCTGGTAAGGTATGATGTTGTCTTTTCTGTGCTGGTTTGTTCTATTGAAACGCCCCATTTTGTTTGAGGTGATTCCCAATGACCATTAGGTCCCCACTCGGTAATCATATAAGGGCCATTCCAACCATATCTCGCGATATTTTGTGGCACTCCAGCTATGTTTCCGTATGTATTTATAGAATAGATATCTATATCTGGGCACCTCGATTTTATAAATTGAACTTCTAAAGAATCCAAACCAGCGGTTACTGTGCTGGTTGGGTGATTAGGATCTATTTGATGAATAAACTGAGCAATGTCTTGCACTGCATTCCAGCAATTCGGGTTGGTGTAATCTAAATCAAGTTCATTTCCAACACCCCACATAAGTAGAGCAGGATGGTCTTTGAATTGTTTGATTACGTTTTTAAAATATTCTAATTGAGATTTAACTTTTTCTTTGTTGTTGTAATCAAAGCCATGTCTTTCATGCTGTAACCACAAACCCAACATAACGGTTAAGCCTCTTTTCTGAGCTTCATCAAGAACTTTTTGAGCATTTTCAACTCCCCATGTTCTAAATGAATTAGCGCCAATAGCAATCATTTTATCAAAATTAACTTCTCCGCCGACTCCCTTTACATAATAAGGACTGCCGTTACGGATCAGTACATACCCTGAATCGGTGGTCTGAACTTTAGTTTGTGCAGAAATTTGAATACCAGAATATAGTATTACAAACGCTAATAAAGTTAATTTCAATTTGTGTTTCATTTTAGGTCTTGATTTTATCAATGTTTGGGAACTTCTTTTAATTTTTTTTTTGAATATTAATTCCCAATGAAATTACAAAGTAAAAGCACTTTTTAAAAAAGTGCTTTTACTTAAATATTATATTTTAATCGTGATTATTCTACGATCAATTTTGCAGTAGAAACAACACCTTCGATTGTTACTTGAACAACATAAACACCTTTAGCAAGGTTGCTGTTGTTAAAGTTGAAAGAATTGCTGTTCACTTCAGAACTTAAAACAACTTGACCAATTGAATTCATGATAGTAACGTTTTCAATGTTCTTTACTGATTCAATTGTGAATGAACCAACACTTGGGTTAGGATACATTTTAACTGAAGCACTGTTAAAGCTAGAAACACTTGCAGCTGCTTTTGAGAAGTATACGTTATCGATGTATACAACACTTGTTCCAGTTGGCACACCTACAAAAATTATTTGAGCAATGTGAGATGTAGTGGTTAAACCTGTAAAGTCAGACATTTTGATGCTTAAAGTATTCCAAGTTTCTTTGGTTGGAGTGAATGACAATTCATGTTCAACATCATCACCACCTTGGTAGGTACCATTAGCACCAAAGTCAACCAATTTAATTTTAAAAGTAGTTGCATTTGGAGTCCAAACATCAATATTGAAATGATCCATAGTAGATGCATTTATAGTGTTAGCACCAACAGCTTCTACGCCAGCGAAATCCAAAGCTGAGTATTTTTTAACATCGTTACCTGCAACTTGCATGTCTGTTAAGGTAGCCATTGACCAACCAGTTCTCCAAGTATCAACAGTTACATTGGTGTAAGCATTACTAAACATTGAAATAACATTAGCAGCTAATTTTGTTGGTGTTGGAGCAGCAACAGTAGGCTCAGCTAAGGTAGTTCCACCTGAAGAGAAAGTAATGTTGTCAAAATAACATACGTTATCTGTAGTTCTTGTTTGGAAATCAGGGAAAACAATAATTTGATCATTGGTTTCTGCAATTTTTGAAGAGAAGTCAAAAGTTAATTCTTCCCATTCGTTGATTTTAGTATTTGGAACTTTAATCTCACCACTTGAACTATTAGAAGAAGTCGCAAATTTAATTGCTACATCACTGATTACAGATTTGTAAACCATGATTTTAACAATAGCATTGCTAGATGACAAAGTGAATGTTCCGATGTCAGCACCATGTTTACTTTCGCAACCAGCCCAAGGTTGACCGCCGATTAAAGTAGTAAACTTAGCAACAGTTGCTGAAGTGTTGATACCTGTAGCACTTGGATTTGCAACCATTTCTATTGGAGAATTACCAACATTCTCGAACGTTGTCCAAGTCCAATTAGCGCCTTTACCAGCACTTTCAAAATCAATTGGCGCATTTTGGCCAAAAACAAAAGTAGATGACAGCAATAAAGCTGAAAAAGTCATCCCTTTTAGTAAACTAAAAAAAGTATATTTTTTATTCATGATAAATTTAATTAAGCTACAACGATAAAGAAAAAAACATAAGTCTCAAACTTAATTTGTCTGATATTGGTATTGTTTGCAGATTGTGAGAACATTAATTTTTTAATAAATTTTCAGACTTGATTTAATTAAACAAATTCATATTAGAAAAAATAATTAATTAAAATGAGCTGCCCCGTTTCAAAATATTAATTATCAGCACCATACAATATAAAACCAGAACAAAACAGTGCCACAAAATCCCGTTTAAGAAATAAATCGCAATCATTAAACAAATATGTTTTGATATTATTTATTTAAAATTTCACTCGAATTCTGATAATATTTCTTTTGCAACTTGATATATAAAAAACAGAAAGGAAAGTTCAGAGTATTTGCTATTTATAAAACAGTAAAAAACAAACCTTACTAAAGTTTTAATATCAATTCCTTATAAAATCGCTATTAATTCATTTAAAAAAATATATTTGTAGCCACTAGATGATCAAAATCAATATGGAAGAATTAAAAACCAACGAATCAAATGACCCAAAAGCCACCAATTATGGAGCACTAAGCACCCTTATCACGGTGTTTTTCTTTTGGGGTTTCATAGCCGCAGGAAACAGTGTCTTTATACCTTTTTGCAAACATTACTTTCATTTAGACCAGTTCCAAAGCCAATTGATTGACTTCGCTTTTTATCTCGCTTATTACATAGGTGCCTTAATATTATTCGCCTATGGGGCCTTGGGTGGAAAAGATCTAGTGGCTAAATGGGGATACAAAAAAAGTATTGTTTACGGTCTTTTATTTAGTGCTCTTGGAGCAATAGCCATGATCATTGCTGTAAATGCAAACACATTTTCAGGTATGTTATTCGGCTTATTCATAGTGGCTTTAGGCTTTAGTCTTCAACAAACAGCAGCCAATCCTTTTGCAATTATGCTTGGAGATCCTGCCACTGGTAGTAATAGAATTAACTTAGGTGGAAGTATTAACTCATTTGGAACAACAATTGGACCTTTGGTATTAGGTTTAGCTTTATTTGGCAGTGCAGCAGATATTTCCGATGAGCAAATTGCAGCCTTAGATCTTGGGAAAGTTTTAATTCTATATTCTGGTGTTTGCGCCTTGTTTATAGCTGCCGCTGCACTATTCCATTTTTCAAAGAAAGTACCAGCTGGTATTAGTGCCGAAAAACAAGAACCTGCAAAGAAAGCTTTATACACACTATTAGTTATTACCGGCTTATTGATTATAACCTTCACCCCTGTTTTCAGCAGTTATAAAAGCGCTGAAGTTGCAGCAATCGAAAGCATAGAAAAGAAAATAGCAAATGAAGAAAGAGTAATAGAACTACTTGCGCCAACTATTGGCAAGAATGATATTACGCTTCCTGGAGCTACACAAACATTGGCAGATACTTCAATAAAATTAGCTAATATTAATATAGCTGCACTAAATGCAGAAAAAGAAAGCATTAAAGCACCACTTGAAGAATACCGTATGAAATGGTTATTGGGTGCCTTAGCTGTTATTGTACTAGGTTTATTATTTGCTAATTTTTCAGCCAATAAAAAACCGGAAAATTGGGGCGCTATGCAATACCCTCAATTGGTACTAGGTATGCTTGCAATTTTCTTATATGTAGGTGTTGAGGTAGCCATCGGATCTAACTTAGGTGAATTACTTAAACAGGCTGAATTTGGAGGATACCAATCGTCGCAAATTGCACCATTTGTTTCAATGTATTGGGGCAGTTTAATGATTGGGCGTTGGGCTGGTGCAATCAATGTATTTAACCCTTCAAAAAACTTAAAATCAATCTTATTAATCGTAGTACCTCTAATTGCTTTCGGTGTAGTAATTGGCGTAAACACGCTTGCTCAAAAAGACATGAGTCCTTTATACTTTTATGTTGTTTGCGTCTTTGTTCAAATCATTGCATTTTTTATCAGTAAAGAAAAACCTGCCAGAACTCTACTTGTTTTTGGCATATTAAGCATCGTGGCTATGCTAATAGGCGTTTCTACAAAAGGACAAATTGCTGTTTACGCTTTCTTAAGTGGCGGTTTATTCTGTTCAATCATGTGGCCTTCAATTTTCACCCTATCAGTTGCTGGCTTAGGCAAATACACGACCCAAGGTGCTGCCTTCTTGGTTATGATGATATTAGGTGGAAGTATAATACCTCCAATCCAAGGTAAACTAGCTGACATTATTGGTATACACCAATCGTACTGGGTAGCTGTTTTGTGTTTTGCTTACATAACTTTCTTTGCCTTTAGAGTCAAAGGATTATTGAAAAAGCAAGGCGTTGAATACGACACCACCACCAGTGGAGGACATTAATTTGTTATAAAACAAAAAAGCTGCACTAAACAAATAGTGCAGCTTTTTTTATGCCTTTTAAACAGCATTAAACTGTCATGATTTCTTTTTCTTTGTCAACAATCATAGCATCTATTTTCACGATACATGCATCCAATTGTTTTTGAACTTTAGCTTCTGAATCTTTGGCTTCATCTTCACTTAGACCATCTTTCTGAAGTTTCTTAATCTTTTCGTTGGTGTCTTTGCGGTAATTTCTAGCAACAATTTTACTTGCTTCGCCTTCTTGTTTTACCATTTTCACCAATTGAGACCTTCTTTCTTCAGTCATTGGAGGAATAGTAATACGAATAGCTACACCATCATTTCCTGGGGCAAAACCCAAATTGCTGTTGATAATTGCACGTTCAATATCGTTGATGATATTGCGCTCCCATGGTTGCACTAAAATAGTTCGAACATCAGGAGAAGACACATTGGCAACTTGCGACAATGGCACAGGTGCACCGTAATATTCAACAGTTACACTTTCCAACATTCCCGGCGAAGCTTTGCCTGCACGGATATTAGAAAACTCATAAGAAGTGTGGTTAATACACTTTTCTAAATTGCCTGTAAATTCTTTTAAAACATCACTAATGGTTTGACTCATGGTAAATAACGATTTGTACTTGCAAATCAACATATTTATCAATACTTATAAAAATTTTTTTTCGAATTAAATCAGCCATGAAAATTATTTTGAAAACGATATTTAAAGATTATCTTTGCGGGGTTAAACAAAATAAAAAATGTCTATACTATTAATACCAGGAATTGGAGGCTCAGAATGGATCGTTATCATTTTGGTTGTTGTACTTTTCTTTGGTGGCAAAAAAATCCCTGAATTAATGAGAGGTTTAGGCTCAGGAATTCGCGAATTCAATGACGCTAAGAACAACGTTAAAGGTCAAATCGAAAAAGGTTTAAACGAAAAACCTAAAAACGATACTGAAGAAACTAAATAGTTTTGTCCCTCAATGAAAAAACGCTTTTCTTCTTTGAAGGAAATTCAAAAAGAAATTTCTGAATCCAAGATTTCATTACCCCAACTTGTAGATTACTACTTATCTAAAATAGATGAGCATAAAAATCTAAATGCCATATTAGAAGTATATTCTGATGAGGCAAAATTAAAAGCCTCCGAAATTCAAGTTAAATTAGAAGCAAAATCAGCAGGTAAACTTGCTGGAATGGTCATTGCAATTAAAGACAATATTGTATACAAAGACCACGCTTCTTCAGCTTCTTCAAAAATTTTAAGTGGTTTCAAATCACTATACTCCTCAACAGTTGTAGAAAGACTACTTGCTGAGGATGCCATCATTATTGCACGAACCAATTGCGATGAATTTGCAATGGGTGCAAGCAATGAAAACTCTGCCTTCGGTCCTGTTTTAAATGCTTTAGACCACACACGCGTTCCTGGTGGAAGCAGCGGTGGAAGCGCAGTTGCAGTGCAAGCTGACATGTGTTTATTGTCTCTAGGTAGTGATACCGGAGGTTCTATCCGTCAACCAGCCGCTTTCACTGGCACCTATGGCTTATATCCAACTTATGGAACCATTAGCCGTTGGGGCCTAATCGCATTTGCAAGTAGCTTCGATCAAATTGGCCCTTTTACTTCCTCTGTTTCAGATATGCAAACCATCATGGAAGTTATCAGTGGAGCGGACGAACACGATGCAACCATGTATGCCCATAAAGCATACCAATACCAAAATGAGGCAAGCCAAAAGCCTCTTAAAATTGCCTACATCAAAGATTGTTTGCAACACCCTGGATTGGATTCTGAAATAAAATCGCAAACAGAGCAGTTTATCAACGAACTAAAATCTAAAGGTCATATTGTTGAAGGCATTGATTTCCCATACTTAGACCAAATGGTTCCTTGCTACCAAGTGCTTACAACCGCAGAGGCAAGTAGTAATCTAAGTCGCTTTTCTGGTCTTACTTATGGCTACAGAAGCCCTAATGCCACTGACTTAGAAAGCACATTTAAGAAATCAAGAACTGAAGGATTTGGTCCTGAAGTAAAACGAAGAATAATGTTGGGCACTTTTGTACTAAGCAGTGATTACTACGATGCTTATTATACCAAAGCCCAAAAGGTAAGACAACTAATCCGTCAAAAGACTTTGGATATCTTCAAAAACTTTGATGTTATTGTCACACCTACAACCAGTACAGTTGCGTTTAAAATTGGCGAAAAATCAAGTGACCCTATCGCTATGTATTTGGCCGATTTGTTTACCGTACAAGCAAATTTAGCTGGCATCCCAGGACTTTCTATTCCTTATGGCATTCACTCTGAAAACAAGATGCCTATTGGCATGCAGTTAATGGGCAAACCATTTGCAGAAGGCGTATTGCTCGATTTAGCAAAGTCTTTCGAATAGTTTTAAATACAAATTCGATTAATATCGAAATCTATACTTCATTTCATTAATCCCTCCGAATACACCAAATCCATTTTGAATGCTGTTGCTAATTGGTGTAGGCTCAGAAAATGGATCGTCAGCGTTTTCTCCTTGCACAGTCATGCGTCTTAAATATTCAAAGGTACTTTTACTGCACGTTTGAAGTTTTAAATCTTGTATTACCGTAACTTTATTCTTGAACAAAACTCCGTAATTTTCCCATTGAAGAGCCAAGGATTTGATTCCTTTTTCATTGTAAATGAATAACTTATTACCAGCATATACATATTCATTCTCAGGATTTAAATCCTTTAAATTCATTTTCGTTCGTGAAGAAGAATAATAGTAGTATCCTCTTAATATAGAATCGGTTTCTTCAAAAGATAATATTAAACAGTTTCCTGTTTTTACCGGATCTAATTCAACTTTTAAATTCACATTATATATTCCATAAACTGCAGTGTCTGTGTTCTCCCATGTGCGGGTAACATTTGTATAAATGGAATGTTTCTTTACCACTGCTTTTGAAGGAATATAGTCTTCTGCATAAACCAAAGGAAATCCAGGGTAACTACACTCAAATTTGTAAAGTGCGCCCACTTTAGGACGTTTGTTCTCATCTCCATGGTAATTCTTTGAAGACGCATCATATCTGAAGGAATCAAACAAAATTCCATTTTCAAATACACGTATAAATGCATTGCTACTGTTCATGTTTTTAAAAGGGGCATTGTCTATAGGTGACAGACTTTTTGACAAAAAGAAAACAAAACAAGTGTCTTCATTAAAAAAACAATTTGTCACCAACTGGCTTTTATGCACTGGAAAATCATCTACTTTTTCAGTCTTCTCACAAGATGAAATGAGAACCGCAACAAATAGTATATATAATAAATGTTTCATAGGTTTAAAACTTAAATGCAATGTTAAAAGATGGTAAAATTGGAAATAGTCCTACCCTTGTTATTTGTCTGTTTCCTCTATAATCGACCCCAACTTTGTAATAAAAAGGATTAATCCTGCTGTAGGCATTATAAATACTCAAGTTAAGGTCAATTAAACCCCATTTTTTCTTTACATGTTTGGTAATGCTTAAATCGAGCCTATGGTAATTGGCAAACCTAAAATTATTGCGTCCAGAATAGGCATAAGCAGGATTGTAATTGTTAGGGAAATAGCTATTAGGCGTATAACTTGGATAAGCAGCCGTTGGCATGGTGGTGGCATTGCCTGTTCTGAAAACCCAAACCAATCCATAATCCCATTTCTCATTCTCTTTATAATTCAACACAAATGAAACATCATGTCTGCTGTCGTATTTGTAATAAAAGGTCTTACCGAAATTCACCTCCGGAACAGTTCGCTTAACCCACGACAAAGTATAGCCTACCCATCCTGTCAAATTCCCAGATTTCTTTTGGGCTAAAAATTCAAAACCATAAGATTCCCCTCTCCCTCTAGCTACTTTGTTCTCCCAATTTTCTGTTACATTTAAAAATGATGCACCTTCTTTGTATTCAATAACACCTTTCATAGACTTGTAATAAGTCTCAAATGTCAATTCATAAATATCTTTAAAGGTTTTGGCAATACCTAATGCCACTTGATTAGAGCTCATCGGCTTAATTAGATTGGTGGCAGGAACCCATAAATCATTCGGTAATCCTAAACTTGTATTCGTTAACAAATGTATGTTTTGACGCATGTTAGAAAATGAGCCTTTGGCCGACCATGTTTTACTTAACAAATAACGCGCAGCAAGCCTTGGTTGAATAGAAGGGAACAAACTCTTTTTATAATTATAAAAATTAAAGTGAAGGCCATAATTTATCTTTAGTTTCTTCGACACTTCAAAATCATCTTCTCCGTACAATGAAGCCTCCAATGAATTAACCTTGCCACTTCCAAATGCTGTGTCTATACTTTTTTGCCCTGTTTCCGAATATTTAACCACTGCAGTACCTGGTTCAAATTGATGTGCAACCAATGAAAGTCCAGTTCTAATGTAATGCTTACCCATATTAATTTCGGCATCAGACCTTAAAGACAAGTCTCTAATGCTGCTTTTA
The DNA here is from genome assembly GCA_030158725.1 of Bacteroidia bacterium. Lineage (GTDB taxonomy): Bacteria > Bacteroidota > Bacteroidia > NS11-12g > UBA955 > JABMMZ01. The sequence continues at coordinate 83,432 of JAOASJ010000119.1, read as the reverse complement.
AATCCGTAGTAATTATACTGTTCAATTGAGCTTGTGTCATTCACCTCACTGCTGCTAGCCGACTGAACAATTTCGTAATAATATTTGGTGTAATTAACTTGGGTATTTATAAAGACGTTTTTACTTACTATTTTATTCCACCGCAATCCACCCAACTGATTGCCCCATTGATTCCTATCTTCACTTTGATCAGATATCGTTGTGCCATCATATAAATAAGAATATGGCTTGCTTTGAACGTAATACTTATCTTTCCCTACATAATAGCTTAAAAACAAGCGGTTCCTCTTATTCAATTTCCAATTAACTTTTGCGTTTAAATCGCTAAAAAAATAGCCTTGGCTTATACTCGCATTTCCATTTGCCAATCTGAATATAGGTTGCAACAAAAAATCCAAATAGGTCCTTCTTGCGCACACCATAAACGAGGCCTTATCTTTTTTTATAGGACCTTCAATACCAATTTTACTGGCCAATAAACCCAAACTTCCTTCAACTTTATACTTCTTCATATTACCCTCTTTCATGGTAACATCGAGCACACTAGACAAGCGTCCGCCATAACGTGCTGGAAAACCACCTTTCAACAACTGAACATGGTTTATTGCATCGCTATTAAATATTGAGAAGAATCCAAATAAATGGCTGGCATTATAAACAGGTGCCCCATCTAATAATATTAAATTTTGATCAGGTCCCCCGCCTCTTACATATAGACCTGAACTACCTTCTGATCCACCTTTTATACCAGGCATTAATTGTATGGCTTTAATAACATCAGCCTCTCCGAAGAACCTTGGCAACATTTTAATTTGCGCCATGGTAATGGACACTGAGCTCATTTGTGTCGAATTTACAACCTTATCATCTTTCTTTGATCTTACAACTGCTCCCTTTAATGTTCTTGTCTGACTCATTATAAGCAACAAAGGCATAGGTTCATTTATCAAAACCAATTTGGCTTGGTTTTCAAACCCAGGATTGCTAATCAACAACAAACAAGAATCCTTATTGGTCTTCAGGGTAAAGTATCCGAAAGAATTACTGGTAGTTGACACATCCTCACCATACACTTTTACATAGGCATTTACAATACGCTCTCCACTAGCAGAATCTTGTACATATCCATATATACTTCGCTGAGCAAATGTTAGATTTGAAAGGATTAAAAGGGTGAAAATCGATAAGATAGTTTTCATTCTATTACAATAATACATTGCCAAACGCATTAATCATAAAATAATTATGGTGCTGACGAAAAAATTACACCATGCCTAAAAAAGACATCAATTAATTGTTGCTAAAAATTATTTTCTTTGCCTCTTAGCCTCAAACAGCATAATAGCACTTGCAACAGATACATTCATGCTGTCAATTTTGCCCAGCATAGGTATTTTAACATTTTGATCTGCAAATTGTATCCACTCATCAGTTACTCCAGTGGCTTCAGTACCTACAACAATTGCACAAGCTCCTCTGTAATCTTCTACATCATAGTCGTGCGACAAATGTAAATTGGTACAATAGGTTTTGAAATGATTGCTCTTCAACCATGTGCGCACTTCATCTCCCTTTCCAACATATACCGGCACAGTAAAGACTGTTCCCAAGCTCGCTCTTATTGTATTTGGATTATACAAATCACCCGGTAAGTCGCTGCAAATAACAGCATCAATTGCTGCAGCATCAGCAGTGCGCAAAATAGCACCAAGATTACCTGGCTTCTCAACGCCATCTATAACCAAAACAAGTGGATTTTTATTTGGCTTAAACGAACTTATTTTATTTTCAGCAGTTTTAATAATCGCAACCAAACCACCCGTTGATTCCCTATAAGCGGTTTTGGAAAACAAATCAGCACTAATTTCATAAACATCCAAGTTGGGATTAGCTCTAACTATCTTTTGGATGAATTCATAACCCGCAAGTTCTTTCACAAAAAACAATGAATGAAATTGCATGTTTGACTCTAAAGCCATTTCAATTTCTTTAATGCCTTCAACTGCCGTGAGACTTAGTTGCCTGCGTGTTTTAGACTTCTCCAAACTTTGAAGAAACTTGAACCGTGCATTCGAATTGCTCGATATGAGTATGCTATCTTTGATACTTATAATTTTAAAAATGTTTTAACAGACTCACTAAAGATTTTAGTTTTATCGCTATCTGAAATTCGAGGATTTTCTTCAATAAACTTCCCGTGTTCTAAATCGCCCAATGGAAAAGGATAATCGGTTCCATAACATATTTTATCAGCACCAAATAAATCCAATAAATACTCAAATGATTTTTGATCATGTGTTATTCCATCTACCCAAAATTTGCCAATATAATCTTTAGGATTTCTAACATCATTTAAATTCACCAAATCTGGTCTAACTGCCCACCCATGTGCTATACGACCTAAAGTAAAAGGAAAGGAACCACCAGCATGGGCAAACATCACTCTTAGTTTAGGGTATTTATCGAATATGCCACCAAATATCATACTACAAATAGCACGACTGGTTTCAGCTGGCATACCTACCAACCATGGCAACCAAAATTTCTGAGTATATTCTTCCCCCATCATTTCCCAAGGGTGCACAAATAAAGCCATGTCCAAACTTTCCATAGCTTCATACAATGGCAAGAACCGCTCATCATCCAAATTAACTTTGTTAATATTAGAACCTATTTGAACGCCTTTAACACCCATGCTTTTCAATCTTTGCAATTCTAAAATTGAAAGTTCAATATCTTGCATTGGCAAGGTACCTAAGGCAATAAACTTATCTGAATAATTATTTTGAACCTCTGCAATGTGCTCATTTAAAAATGTAGCCCACCATGCCGCATCTTTCGGTTTAGCCCAATAGTTAAACAATACTGGAACCGTGCACAAAACCATTTTGTCTACGTTATTGGCTGACATGTCCCAAAGTATGGCTTCTGGATTGAAACAGTTTTCTTCAACTTTTCTGAAAAACTTCCCATCATCACGCATCATATCAGCGGTTTTGGTCTTTTCGTCGTGTAGTAAATGTATGAACCCTCCATAACCAAATTTATATTTCAAATCTGGCCATTTGGCTGGCATTATGTGCGCATGGCAGTCAATTTTCATTGCTGCAAAGTTAATCAATCGCTGATATTTTTTCTAGAATATGGAAAACAGCTGGACAAACCATTGAATTCGCCATTGTTAGTGCCTTGCGTTTAATAAAAACATCTTCGTCTGTATAGGGATAACGAGAACAATCTGAGGGACGAACATCATATATATGACATGAGTTGTCTTCATTTAAAAAAGCACAAGGAGATTGCTTAACAACAAAATCATTCTCTTCATCTAGTTTCAAGTAAGTGTCTACAAAGACAGCTTCTTTTAACCCCAAATATTTGCTAATTCTCTTTATATCTGTTGCCTTAAATGTAGGACTATGATTTTTACAGCAATTGGCACATTCCAAGCAATCAATTTTCGAAAATGCTTCCTCATGTAATTCTGGAAGTTCGCGAATTAATTTAGAAGGATTGGCTCTGTCTAAATAGCGCTTAAACTGCTTCTGCTTGTCTTTACTTTTGCGTTTCCAATGTGGATCTATTGGCATATTATAAGATTCTTCTGATTGAAATGGTCTTATAAATCAATTTGCCATCTTGTACAATTCCTTCTGGGGTGAAACTATCTATTCGGACTTTACCACTAGAATGAACGATTTTTGATTTGTCTAATAACAAACCAACATGTGAAACCTTTTCTGAATCAATATTTGAGAAAAAAACCAAATCACAGGCCTTTGCATCTTTAAAATTTACCAGTGTTCCCGATTCAATTTGCTTAGAAGTATCTCTTGGCAAGGTAAAACCACTGGCTTTAAAAACCACTTGTATAAATCCTGAGCAATCCATACCCATGAATGTCCTTCCTCCCCATAAATAGGGCATATTAACAAAAGAAGTGGCTAATTTTTGAATGCGAATTGAAATTGGCAAATGGTGATAGGTTTTCAATTTACGGTCAATGGAAAAAGAAACACCGTCAATTAAAATATTACCTTCAGAAGGTATGTGGGCGCCACACGGAATAAATAGAATATGGTGATCGCCCTTAGCTTCCAAAAAAGCAAATTCAACTATGGAATCATAGGCGGTGTATTCAGAATGTGAATTCTTGCTTATCCAACCTTCATAACCGTCAAAATCACAGCTTATTTTAAGAAAGCCATTTTCATCATCATGAATTGAATACGACTCTCCAAAAATCAAACTGCTTACCATTTCCGACGCAGGACTTGCTGCACTTCGAAGCGGAATATATGTTTGGAGACAAGTACCCTTATTAGACATTATATGTGCAATCTAGATTTTCTGTCAAGTAAAACCTCTTCGGCTTCAACTCTATCAGGATCAGGTATGCAACAATCTACTGGGCAAACCGCTGCACATTGTGGTTCTTCATGAAAGCCCATACACTCTGTACATTTATCAGGTACAATGTAATATACTTCACTACTTATTGGGGCAAATTTATGGTCAACATCTACTGATGAACCATCATTTAATTTATAGGTTCCCTCAACACTAGTTCCATCTTTTATTCTCCATTCAACACCACTCTCATAAATAGCATTGTTTGGACATTCAGGCTCGCATGCCCCACAGTTAATACATTCGTCGGTTATTATTATGGCCATAATCTATGCAGCAAATCTCGTAAAAAAAACCCACAAAACTTGAAATAAAAATTACTGAATTTTATCAGTCTTTACGACCCTAACGCAATAACGTAATAGTTCCTTTGGTCGAATATTTGCGGCCGTCAAAACCGTAATAATAGCAGTAATACATATATACGTCTTGCGGCTGGGCTTTACCCATATAGGTTCCATCCCAAGTATCATTTATACTCTTCCCTACAAATAACTTCTCACCCCAACGGTTGTATATAAACAACTCTACAGATTTCAATGCACCGCCTTTTACGCCAAAAGCATCGTTATTATCGTCGTCATTTGGAGAAAAAGCATTCGGTATAAAAATTACAGGATCGAAATTAAAACACACCTCATTACTCCATGTTACCGTGTCTGTGCCTATTTTAGTTCCCTTAACCCTATAACATTGTGTGTAATATTCCAATCCATTTGAATAAGAAAGATTAAAAGTATTCATATTGGGCTCAAACAATTCATATTGACCTGTATTTTTTAAGTAGCGGTACAAATCATATTTTATTGTACTTGAACCCCAACCTAAATAAGGTGTATACTGCATGCTAATATCATAACCGCCCAACTTTTGTCCTTTCAATAATATATTGGTATGAATGGAAGTATAAAATGGCTTGCCACATAAATCAAAGCCCTTTACTCGATACTCCCATGCATTAGAATCGTTCATGGTATTAAAATCATTGAAGGTTACTGCACTTCCATTAACTGTCCCAACGGTGTTGAATACACCAGATGAACCTGCTGCACGTTTTTCTATGAAAAATTGATTGTTGTATTTAGGTGCATTGCGCAAAGACCAGAATACATCAATGCCATCATCAGCTCTCGGTGGTGGATTTACAGTTATATAATTCAAATACAAATATGGATTATCATAGAAAACATCTAGGCGCATGGTATCACCAACACAGCCAAAATCAGAAACTTCTACCACCTTTAATTTGTTGTATTGTTGGCCGTTCCAATCAATTCCAATATTTGGTAAATTATTAATTGCTTTTGGAGTGCCGCCATTGACTGTCCAATAGAATTTAGAGGTGTTAAATCCTGTTACGGAATAATTATAATTCAATAAATTTGGTGAACAAATAATGCTATCACCAACTATAGGAGTGGTTCTAGGTTTTGGATGAACTATAATTTGTATTTTCAAACTAGGACCTGAGCAGCCATATTCACTTGTCTCTATGGCTTCTAAATCAAAAAGGCCTTCCTTGCTGTAATCAAATATAATTGAACTTGTTCCTTGTCCCACTATGTTATTGGTATCGCCATTAATCATCCAAACATACTTAGAATCAGGCAAACCATTAACAGAATATACTCCTGCATTTGAATATTGACAAACTTCCAAAACACCGTTAATTATATTGGCAGTTGGATATGGTCTAATATTTACAATTCGACTTACTAAGTTGCTGACACAAGACTTTTGATTAACAGAGTCATAACTTGTTTGGTACATACCAACTGAACCAAGCCCACTCACTCCCCAATCAACCAATATAGAATTTGTACCTTGACCACTAATTAAAGTTCCTCCACTTACAGTCCAATTATAAGTTGTATTAGGCGCAAAAATCACAGAGAATAATTGGGCTTTTGAAAATTCACAAACATCAGTATCGCCTTGTATAAACTCCGCATTTAAATTGTATGATTTCGATACAGGGTATAAACCAGTATCACTTGAACAACCAAATCGATTGGTCTCTATTACCTTCACAAACCCAATCCCTGGATTTCCCCAATTGATTGTTATTGATTGGCTATTTGTACTTCCTACTATAGTTCCACCTGCAACAAACCACTTAAATGAACTACCCAAAGAAGCTGTTGATACGGTGTAAATCAAACCTTTTGCATTCGGACAAATAGATTGTTTTCCAATTATACTAGGAATAGCCGGCTTTGAAATCCAAACATCAACAACAGCAGTATCGCTTGGACAACCATTTTGATTGAATTGAACCAAATATGCATTGGCTTTGCCTGGCGCTCCCCATACAATACTAACTGAATTACCAGTACTTGAACCAAATATACTTCCATTTACAACAAACCATTGATAGGTAAACCCGCTAGTCAATGGTGTGCTATATGTCGCACTTGAATTTTCACAAACGGTATCAATATTTTTTACAACAGGTTTTGGAGGAGAGGCTATTAAAGTAACATTATATGTAAATGGTTCTCCTAAACATCCAAATTTTGAAATTGCACGAATAGTTATGCTTCCCGTTGAAACTCCTCGATTCCAATTAACTGAAATTTGATTTATATTTTGGGAAACCAAAACGCCATTAGTTACTACAACTTGATGACTCACACCTATTAATTCTGGCAGAGAGTCTGCTGTGGTTCTTATATTGTATAAAACCCCTTTTGCTCCCTCGCAGGCAGTGTTAGTTCCTGTGAGACTGGCCTTACCGGTGAAAGGCTTAACAAAAATTTCAATATTTACTAGGTTGTACTTAGATGGACATCCATCATCAACAACCCTTGCGGTAAAGATATACGGACTTTTTCGAGCCTGGTTACATGAAGTCTGCCAACAAAACTGTGACGTAACTGAACTATTTCCAGCAGCGGAGGCAAATGTTGCCCTATTGCCAACAAATCCATTTGCGCCAGTCAACAAATCACCGAATCCATCTAAAGACAAATTTTGATTGTCTTTGTCTTTGCCTGTAACATTAAAGCACAGTTTATCGCCCGCAAAAATTGTATATTTTTTGGATGTTGTGGATATTGATGGTTTTGCGTTTATCCCACAATTAATCACCAAAATTTGTAAGTCTAGTCGGGTAACACTCAATTGTACACCATTTCGGTACTCGTATAAATCTATTGCCACGGCATAGTTTCCTACTGCTCTTGCAAAAATTGTGGCAACTCCATTTGAAGGATTTACTGTACAAAGTCCATTAGTCCCGAAAGGAATATTACCATTAAATCCAAGTTGATAATCCGTTGGATCGATTGGTACAGGTGGTGAGTATATTGGTCCACAACCAGGGTAATTGGTGGCAGAAGATCCCCCATCCCATGGAGTAGCGAGTTTATAAACCAATGAATCTCCATCTGGGTCAACAGCATAATTATTAATTTCTGTGGTATCGTTTATACAAATAAAAGGAACCGGAGTTTCCGTAAAGAAAGCAGTGCTATTCTTAACATTTGTTGGAGGTATAATTGTTTGGTAGGTTTGTCCAATATAAGGGGTTCCACCTTGTCCATCACGCAAATTAACCTGGGTGTTTCTGCAACAAACTTCCCATTTTACGTAATATCCAAATGCACTAGTAGGAAGGTCAATCTGTCTTTGATATACAGCTTTTTCCAAACAAACTTGAGTAGCTTCAGGACAATCAGTTCTTCCTATAGGCTTAACTTTACCAACGCTTTGCCTAACAAAATTATAGGATTTATAAAGTCTCTTATCACTTATTTGAAAGACACAAACGTCAATATTGGGTTCAAATGGAATTGAGCCAGGCTTACAATCTCTGTACGAAGTAATTGTAATGGTATATCTTGCACCAAAACTAGAGGTTCCAACATATTCGTAGCTAATGAACCCACCAACTAGATGGGTTGCCTTTAATGGCTTTGCAATAAATATTGAAAAGACCAAAATCAGACCGAAGAAAATTTTATTTCTAAACATTAACAAACTATAATACAAAAATAAACAAAAATCGTACAACTTATTGTATGATTAGACGCAGTTAACGGCAAAAGGTTTCTTTTTGGAGGAAAAAATATCTTTTTTTCGACCGAATTACCTCGCAATTTTTTATTTCGTCTCAAAATCTATTATTTTGCACCTATTACGATATGGAAATCTACCATTCAGATTGTTTACATTTTAAAGGCGATTTGCCTTGCGGGCCACATAAAGAAAATGGCTACCATTGCAAAGATTGCCCTGCTTATTCCAAAATCAGCAAACGCATCTTAATTATAAAATTAGGAGCGATAGGCGATGTTATTAGAACAACTCCGCTCATTAGCACCTATAAAAAATTATATCCCAACTGCAAAATCACATGGTTGACAATGACTCCTGCAATTTTACCTGCAGGAAAAATTGATGAAATATTAAAATTTGATTATGCATCTGCCCTCTATTTGCAGCATGCAGAATTTGATATAGCAATAAATTTAGACAAAGAAAAAGAGGCCTCTGCCCTGTTATCTGTTGTAAAAGCTAAAGAAAAATACGGCTATACGCTCAAAGACAATGTTTCTCAGCCAATAAACGACCTTGCTTTTCACAAATATCATACTGGTTTATTTGACGATGTTAGTCAAGCGAATACATTGAATTATTGCACTGAAATTTATGCAATGTGTGGTTTAGTGTATGATGGAGAACCCTATCTTTTAGACAACCATAGCAACAAAGGTTTTGAATGGCCGGAATTAGACCGTAGCAAAACCATCATTGGTTTAAATACAGGTTGTGGAGACAGATGGACCACCCGTTTATGGCCTGAAACGTATTTTGCTGAATTGGCCAAATCTTTAATCGCTCTAGGTTTTGAAGTGATTTTACTTGGGGGTGAACAAGAAGACAACAGAAACAAAAACATACAAGCAGCAAGTAATGCCAAATATTTGGGTTACTTCTCATTGTCACAATTCATCAATTTGATTGATCAATGTGACTTAATTGTAACGCAAGTAACCATGGGTATGCACTTAACTTTGGGCTTACAAAAGAAAATTGTTCTCATGAACAACATCTTTAATCCCAATGAATTCGATTTATTCGGAAAAGGTGAAATTGTCATGCCAGACAAACCTTGCGAATGCTTCTACAGAGGATCTTGCAAGCTTGGTGCTTCTTGTATGAAAGACTTGTCACCAACTAAAGTTTTAGACGCTGTTAACCGCGTTCTAGAAATAAAATAATTTTCTAATTCTTAACAATTATTAAAACCTAAATGGTTTTGATTTGTCTATATTTGCATGGCTTCAATCATGGACAAATTAGATTTTGATTTATCGCGAACCTTCCCTAAGATAGCCGGTATCAAAACCGTTTTGCCTGATTATACCTTGGCCTGGCACATTAACAATAGTTTTGAAATGAATTTCTCACTCAACTTAGATTGGGAAAAAGTTGGTGTAGAAAACTTGATGAGCAGACACCGCCATTACTATTATCCGTTTGAAGATGTCGAGTTAACTTGGCATCTAATCAAAAACAAAGGCACCCATGCCTATTTTTTTCAAAGCAAACCAATATTCGACTTTTTCTTAATTTGCAATGGTGATGATATATACAATTACTTTGAACGAGCAATTGAAGCCATTAAGAAAAATCCAGATATAGAAAATATTTTTGAGTTTAATTTTGAATTAATCCCAAAGAAATCACATTTTTACAACAACATCCTTAACAACAAATTATTTTTTGAAGACTTCTATGTATAAATCGAATTTTAACCGCACAAAAATTGTAGCTACCATAGGTCCGGCTACCTGCTCAAGAGAAATGTTAAAAAACATAATCCTAGCTGGAGTTGATGTATGCAGAATTAATTCATCCCACGGTACCCACGCTGACCATTTGGAAGTAATAAAACATATAAGAAGTATTAACGAAGAATTAAACTCTGATGTTTGTATTTTACAAGACTTACAAGGCCCTAAATTGAGAATAGGTCTTATTGAAAATGATGCTATAGAAATCACAAAAGGACAAATTTTAACTCTTACCTCCAATGAAATGATTGGAAATGCTGAAAAAATTTGCATCCGTTATGTTGATTTAGCAAATGACGTAAAGCCAGGAGAATTTATCTTAATTGACGATGGAAAAATCGAATTAAAAATAGAAAGAATATTAAACGAAACAGATGTTGAAGCAAGTGTAGTTACAGGCGGTACGTTAAAATCAAAAAAAGGATTTAATTTGCCACATACAGATGTTTCTTTCCCTAGTTTAACTGAAAAAGACATTCTTGATTTACAATTTGGTTTAGAAAATGACATCGAATGGATAGGTCTTTCTTTCGTTAGAAAAGCTGAAGACATCATCGATTTAAAAGCAAGAATAGCAGCTGCTGGTAAAGAATCTAAAGTCATTGCCAAAATTGAAAAACCTGAAGCAGTTGCCAATATTGATGACATCATTGAAGTTACTGATGGAATCATGGTAGCAAGAGGTGACCTAGGAGTTGAAATGCCGCTTCAAGATTTACCGATTATCCAAAAAAACATCATTGAAAAATGCATGAAGGCCGCTAAGCCTGTTATTGTTGCTACTCAAATGATGGAATCTATGATTGTAAATCCTACACCAACAAGAGCTGAAGTAAGTGACGTGGCAAATGCTGTAATTGACGGTGCTGACGCAGTAATGTTGAGCGCAGAGACAAGTGTTGGTGAACACGCCATTAAGGTTGTTGAAACCATGGAAAAAATCATTAAAGACGTTGAAAAAGACAGACGAGTATATTACAAAGGAGCGAAACCTACATCACAAAGCGACACTTTCATTTCTGATGAAATCTGCTTTACTGCTGTTAGAATGAGCGACCATTTAAAGGCTAAGTCTATAGTAGGAATGACCCGATCTGGTTATTCTGCACTAGAAATATCGTCATACAGACCGAGAGCCGAAATCTATATTTTCACAAACAATAAACCTTTGTTAAAATCTATGAGTTTGGTGTGGGGTGTAAGAGGTTTTTATTATGACAAATATGAAAGCACCGACCAAACATTTACAGACGTAATTGAAGTGCTTCAATCTAACGGCCTAGTTAAAAAAGATGATATTGTAATTCATACTGCAAGTATGCCAATTAAACAAAAGTCTATGGCCAATAGCATTAAAATATCTGTGGTTGACTAAAACAAAATGCATCTGCGTCTATTTATATTACTAATATTTGGACTAAGGGCTGCATACGTCTATGCCCAGCCTCAAATTTATACTGAAAAACAATTGGGCAACCAAAGGGTTTGGAATGCTCGTTTGAGTAGCGATGATGAGTTAAAACAAGCATTTACATCTGCCAGTTTACAATACCCTCCTAGATTCATTTATTGGAGAGTTTTCAAGAAGGAAAAAACAATGGAACTTTGGGGAGCAGATAGTGTTCACCACCGCTATAAACTTATTAAAACCTATAGCATTATGACTTTATCTGGTTCACTAGGCCCTAAACGATGTGAAGGCGATTATCAAGTTCCTGAAGGATATTACCACATAAACCAATACAACCCCTACAGTAATTTCTATCTTTCATATAAAGTTTCTTATCCCAATAAAAGTGATAGCATACTTGGTAAGAAAGGAAATTATGGAGGTCAAATATTTGTTCATGGCGATAGCGTAACCATTGGTTGTTTGCCAATGAACGACGATATCATTAAAGAATTATATTGGTGTAATATACAAGCTCAAAATAACCGAGACACCAATTATCATATTCCGATTCATATATATCCTTGTAGAATGGATGCCAGCAATTGGCAATACCTAAAATCCTATTATAACTTCGATCCATTGAGAATTGAATTTTGGAAAAACATACAAGAGGGTTATAATTATTTTGAACTCATGAGAAATCCACCTCATTTAAGGGTTGATTTAAAAGGTAAATATTTAGTAAACTACTAAATTACCCTCCATTCAAATACCAAGTATCAACAAAAAATTGATATTGTAAACGAAATGGTTAAATTTGCCTAATGAGTCAGGCATCTAATCAAATTTCAGCTACTTATAATGAGCAATATTTAAATGAAAGTTCCGAGTGGCGAGACCTTGGTGGAAAACAAAAATCTTCTAACATTATTGACTTATGCGCTAAGCATTCATCAAAAAAGACTTTAGATATTGGCTCTGGCGATGGGGCTGTTTTATCATGGTTGGACAAGCGAAAATTCACAGACAATTTAAGCAGTTTAGAAATTTCTGACTCAGGCATAGCAGCCATAACGGCAAGAAATTTATCTTCATTAAAGGAAGTAAAAAAGTTTGATGGTTACCATATTCCTTACGAAGACAAATCATTTGAACTTGCCACTTGTAGCCATGTTGTTGAACATGTTGAGCATCCAAGACTTTTGTTAAGAGAAATCGCAAGAGTATCCGACTTCCAATATTTTGAAGTGCCTATTGATTTCAGCTTTTTTGTTGATGAGAAAATAAAACACTACTTAGACTACGGTCATATTAATATTTACACACCAGCACTTTTCAAATTTTTATTAAAAAGTGAAGGATTTGAAGTTATTGATGAACGCTTTCTTTTCACCAGCGATGAGCTGATTGAATTCCAATTCAAAAACAATTTCAAAAGAAAGATGATTCAAAAAATTAAAAACCTAATTGTATCTGTTACGCCTTACAAAAAAATCAAACCAAATGCCTATTCTGTTTTATGTAAACACAATGGCAACAATTTGTCAATTTTCTAAGCCCTGAAATAATCTAAGAAGTCTCGTTTCTTTCGTTTAGAAACACTTTCAGATGTTTCATCCTTCAATATTACTTTGGCATTTATTCCCGGCTTATAGGATACCACCTGCTCTGCATTGACCAAACAATTGTCATGTATCCTTACAAAGTGTTTATCCTCTAACAAACGCTCATACATTCCCAAGTGTTTTGACGAAGTTATTTTTTTATTGCCAATCAAGTATATATCAGAATATGCACCCTGTGATTTGATTTTAATAATTTGGTCTATACTTATTGGATTCATTTTTTCATTGCCATAAATCATAATTTTATTACTACCAATGGCATGTCGATCAAGTTTAAGTAAATCCTTATTATTTTGAAGAATCTGCATTAATTTCAAGCGTTCTTCAACACGTTTTATGGCCTTTTTTAAATCCTCTAAACCATATGGCTTAAGAAGATAGTCAACTGCATCAAACTTTATCGCTTTAAATGCAAATTCCGGTAAATGGCTGGTAAAAATTACATTTAATTGTGAAGCGTCTATATATTCAAACAACTCAAAACTTGACTCTTGCTTTAACTGAATTTCCATTATAAGTAAATCCGGTCTAGCAGAATTGCAAATCTTAGAAGCCTCTTTGACATTTCGAGCCCTACCAACTATTAAATAATTCGAAAAGTGATTGCTAATAAGCCGTTCTATATGCTCAATAGCCTGTAAATCATCTTCAACTAAAAGTATTTTCATCCCTATTTGTTTAATAATAAACCAAAATTAATGGTATTATTTAATATAAACAAATAGTTATTAAAAATTATCCTAAGTCAAACTTAATACCTTGTGCTAATGGCATGGTATCGCCATAGTTTATGGTATTGGTCTGTCTGCGCATATATGCTTTCCAACTGTCGCTGCCGCTTTCTCTTCCGCCCCCAGTTTCCTTTTCTCCGCCAAAAGCTCCTCCAATTTCGGCACCGCTTGTTCCTATGTTAACATTGGCAATACCACAATCACTACCTGCAGAAGACAAGAAAAGTTCTGTTTCTCTAATATTATTACTAAAAATTGCAGAACTTAAACCTTGTTTTACATCGTTCTGCATAGCCAAGGCTTCACTAATATTTTTATATTTCATAACATATAAAATCGGAGCAAATGTTTCTTCTTGAACAATTTTGTAGGTGTTGCGAGCTTCGCAAATTGCTGGTTGAACATAACAAGCACTTTCGTAACCTTTACCACTTAATACCTTTCCGCCAAACAATACTTTACCACCTTCTTTTTTCAACTGCTCAATTGCACTTGAAAATTGTTTTACCGCAGCTTGGTCAATCAAAGGACCAACATGGTTATTTTCATCCAAAGGATTACCAATAGACAATTGCTTATATACTTTAATGAGTTTTTTGATAAAGTCATCATAAATTTTCTCATGCACCATTAAACGTCTTGTTGTAGTACATCTCTGACCGGCAGTTCCCACAGCACCAAATACAACCGCTCTTAAAGCCATATTCATATCTGCATGCTCACTTAATATAATGGCATTGTTTCCGCCTAATTCTAACAAACTCCTACCCAAACGTTCTCCAACAGTTTTACCGACTGATTTACCCATTGCGGTGCTTCCTGTAGCAGAAACCAATCCAATGCGTTTATCTTCGGCCATCATCTTTCCAATACTAGCATCTCCATTAACCAAAGTAAAAATGCCTTCAGGTAAATTATTTTCTTCTAAAACCAACTTCATTAGATTCATGCAAGCAATTGCAGATAAAGGAGTTTTTTCAGACGGTTTCCAAACTGTAACGTTGCCACAAACTGCGGCAATCATTGCATTCCAACTCCATACAGCAACTGGAAAATTAAATGCTGAAATCACGCCAACAACTCCTAGTGGATGCCATTGCTCAAACATGCGGTGGTTCAATCTTTCACTTGGCATGGTCAAACCATACATTTGACGACTTAAACCCACTGCATAATCACAGATATCAATCATTTCTTGCACCTCTCCTTTTCCTTCTTGCAAGCTTTTACCCATTTCATAACTTACCAAAGCACCTAATTGATCTTTGTAAGTTCTCAAAACATTACCATATTGGCGCACAATATCACCTCTTTTAGGCGCTGGAATAGCTCTCCAAATAGGAAAAGCAGATTGTGCACGTTTCATTACCGCTTCATATTCAGTTTCTGTTGCGAAAATTACAGAGCCAATTTTTTTCCCATCCACAGGAGAAACGATTTCGCGGTTAGTACTGCCAACTGCGCTAATCCAATTGACGCCTGTACAAACACTTTCATTAAGTTTTTTAATGCCTAATTGCTTTAATACTGTTGCTATGTTTTGCATATTGCAAATTTAATGAATTTATTGAATGAACGTATTGACCATTATCAATTTTATATACCTTTGCCGTTATGAAAAGGTTTCTGAAAATTTGTGCATTCGTCTTTCTTGTACTGGCTTGCCTAGAATTTACCCTTCATATTTATAACCCTTTTTCTTCTAGGGTTAAAAATGGTGAAATCATATTGCCCAAGAATACGAAATATGTTTTAGACTTACCTTTTTATCAAGGCCTAGACAGCAAACTAATTCACACAAAAAACAGTTTGGGGTTCAGAGGTCCTGAATTAAGCGTTAATGACAACCTTAAAGTCATTTGTATGGGTGGAAGCACTACCGAATGTTTTTATTTGAACGATGGAAAAGATTGGCCAGCTGTACTTGGAAGTAAAATCAAAAATGATTACCCTGCCTCTTGGCTTAACAACGCCGGAATGGACGGTCAATCTTCATTTGGCAATCTTCAAATGCTGAAACAATACATTGTCAAATTAAAGCCAAATTACATCATCTTAATGTGTGGTTTAAATGACATGGGACTAGAAGCACCAAGTAATTTTGACGAAAACAAATCTTTAGTCAAGAAAGTTTACAATTTCCTTGAAATTCCATCTACAATCTTAAATATTACCAGAGCAGGAAAAGCAAAAGAAGCTGGACTAAACCACCAATTTATTGCAGACATAAGCAAAGCTGAGACTTTAAAAATGGATGATTCATCAGTTTACAAGCGTTTAGAAAATGAACAAAAATATTTGGCAGGTTACAAATCAAGAATTAGTGAATTTGCTAAAATATGCCAAGAGAACAATATAAAACTGATTTTCGTCGCGCAAAGTATCCTATTTTCAGATGAAAAGGACCTGTATAGCAACACCTATTTAGGCGACTTAAAAACTGGTAATATCAATGGTAAAACCCGTGCCTACATTCTTAAAATGTACAACAAGGTAACCTTTGATTTTGCAGAATCTAAAAACATTCCTTTTATCAACTTGAATGCTCGATTGCCTAAAGATTCAAGATTTTTTTATGATGGATACCATTTTACAAACGATGGCTCTGAAATATCCGCCGGCATCATCTACGATGAAATAATTTCGAAAAATTTAATCCCTGAAATAACAAATGGAAATAATCCATGACAAACTAAAGAACATTAAAGCATTTGTTTTTGATGTTGATGGTGTAATGACCGAAGGCAGCGTATTTGCAACCGAAGATGGGCAATTCCTTAGAACATTCAACATTAAAGATGGATATGCCATTCAGCATGCCAACAAACTGAATTATCCAATAGCAATTATTTCTGGCGGCAACTCTCAAGGCATCATTAAACGTTTTCAAGCACTCGGTTTAAGTGATATACATGTGGGTCAACAACACAAAAAAGCAGCATTTGAATCTTTTTTAAGCAAATACAATTTAAGCCCTAGTGAAATTTTGTATATGGGTGATGACATGCCAGATTATGAATTGCTAAAATTGGTTGGATTGGCTACATGCCCTCAAGATGCTGCAAAAGACATAAAATCTATCTGCCATTACATATCTCCCTTAAATGGTGGCAAAGGTTGCGTAAGAGATGTTTTGGAAATGACTTTAAAAATCCAAGACAAATGGTGGAACAACCACACCCATGTTTGGTAGTTTTAAAATGATTTAACCACAACTAATCGTTGCCAAATTTGCACTTAATTTGGCATTAATTCCTATTCTTACATTTCTCTATTTGTGCATCTTATAAAATTGACCTATTTTTGCGGAAAGTTATAAGCTCAGTATGTCAATCGAAATCAAAGTTCCCAGTCCAGGTGAATCCATTAGTGAAGTTACCGTTTCTAAATGGCTGAAACAAGTAGGTGATTATGTCCAACTTGATGAACCTCTTGTTGAACTTGAAAGTGAAAAAGCAACATTTGAAGTCAACGCTGAATCTGCGGGTGTTCTAACCAAACAATTGGCTAAAGAAGGCGACGAAATCAAAGTTGGTTCTGTAATCGTTGAAATAGACGAAACTGCAAAAGCACCTGAAAACACCGCCCCTAAAGCTGAGGCAAAAAAAGAAGCTGCAGCTCCTGCTAAGGCTGAAAAGAAAGTTGAAGAAAAATCAGCTCCTGCACCTGCGGCAAGTATTTCAATGGACTCAGATGTTCATATTGCTCCATTGGCAAAAGAATTAATGTTGGCTTATGGATTAAAACCTGCACAAGTTAAAGGCAGTGGCCCTAATGGCAGAATTAACAGAACAGATGTATTAGAAGCTATCGTTGCAAAAGGCGGAAGCACCTCTAGCACTAATAAATACAGCACTTCTGGTGAAAGAAACACCAGAGTTGAAAAAATGAGTAACCTAAGAAAAACGGTTGCTAAAAGATTGGTTGCAGCCAAAAACGAAACTGCAATGTTAACCACATTCAATGAAGTTAACATGAAACCAATCATGGATTTGAGAAATAAATACAAAACTATTTTTGCTGAAAAGCATGAAGTTGGTCTTGGTTTTATGAGCTTCTTCACAAGAGCATGTTGCATAGCCTTACTTGATTGGCCTGCTGTAAATGCCTTTATTGATGGCGATCAAATTCAATTCAATGATTACTGCGATATTTCAATAGCTGTTTCTGGCCCTCGTGGATTGGTAGTACCAGTAATTCGTAATGCTGAATCATTGAGTCTTGCTGAAATTGAAAAAGAAGTTAAAAGACTTGCAGGAAAAGCAAGAGACAATAAATTATCTATGGAGGAAATGAGTGGTGGTACATTTACCATTACAAATGGTGGTGTTTTTGGAAGTATGATGAGTACTCCAATTATTAACCCTCCACAATCTGCTATCCTTGGTATGCACAATATCGTTGAAAGACCAATGGTTGAAAATGGACAAATCGTTATCAGACCGATTATGTATGTTGCATTATCTTATGACCATAGAATTATCGACGGAAGAGAAAGTGTAAGTTTCCTAGTAAGAGTTAAACAGTTACTAGAAAATCCGGAGATGCTATTCGATGGTAGAACTCCTGCTGAAAAAGTACTTGGACTTTAATTTTTAAATCTAAATGCCTGAATATTTTGTTCACCCTAGTGCTGTAATAGACGAAGGTTGTCAAATTGGCTCAGGCACTAAAATTTGGCACTTCAGCCATATTATGCCCAATTCTATAATTGGTCAAAATTGTAATATTGGTCAAAACGTCGTGGTCTCACCTCAAGTTGAAATTGGTAATAATGTAAAAATCCAAAACAACGTTTCCCTTTACACGGGTGTGATTTGTGAGGATGATGTTTTTATCGGTCCAAGTGTGGTATTTACCAATGTGATAAACCCAAGAAGCGCTGTCTCACGACAAGATCAATACAAAAAGACCATTGTTAAAACCGGTGCCAGTATTGGTGCAAATGCCACAATAGTTTGCGGTCATACACTTGGAAAATTCTCCTTTGTTGGCGCTGGTGCAGTTATCACCAAAGATATTCCAGATTACGCTTTATTTATAGGCAATCCAGGCTTTCAATCTGCTTGGATGAGTGAATATGGTCATAAACTAATTTTTGATTCAAATGGAATGGCCACATGCCCTGAAAGCAATCAAAAATATCAATTATTAAACGGAATCGTAAATAGAATTTCATGAGAAACATATTAGTTACAGGTGGCTTAGGTTATATTGGTTCACACACAGTGGTTGAATTGATAAAAAACAATTACACACCAATTATCATCGATAATCTTAGCAATACCGAAATCGCAGTTCTAGAAAGACTAGAATCTATTACGAACTCGAAACTTGATTATTATAACATTGATATTTGTAATGGCCCAGCTTTATCAGAGGTTTTTTCAAAACATCAAATAGATGCAGTTATTCACTTTGCCGCATTTAAAGCGGTTGGAGAATCAGTTGAAAAGCCTCTCAAATATTACATCAATAATATTAATGGCTTAAATACTTTGTTGGACACAATGGAAACATTTAAAGTTAAAAACATTGTATTTAGCTCTTCATGCACCGTTTATGGTGAACCAGATTCTTCACCGGTAAATGAAGCCGCTGTGACTAAGAAAGCAAATTCGCCTTATGGCAGAACCAAACAAATTGGTGAAGACATATTACAAGATTGCAAATTCCTTAATACTGTTTCTCTTAGATACTTTAATCCGATAGGTGCCCATCCGAGCAGTAAAATTGGTGAACTTCCTCTTGGTGTGCCTAATAACTTAGTCCCTTTTATCACCCAAACCGCAGCTGGAATCCGTGAAAAGCTTACTGTTTTTGGCAGTGATTACAACACCAAAGACGGCACTTGCGTAAGAGACTATATACATGTAGTTGATTTAGCTGACGCCCACGTGAAAGCGCTTACTTTCATTAAAGAAAATCCCGAGAACAAGTTCGAAGTGATTAATATTGGAACCGGAAATGGATTTACCGTTTTAGAAATAATAAACACCTTCGAAAAGGTTAATAATATAAAACTTAACTACTCTATCGGTCCACGCAGACCAGGCGATGTTGAAAAGGTTTGGGCCGATGCATCAAAAGCCAAATTAAAGCTTGGCTGGGAAGCTCAACTAGATTTAAATGAAATGTTAGCTTCTTCTTGGAATTGGCAACTTGCTCTAAAAAATAAATAATAGTTAAGAAAAAAGAGAAGTGTAAATGGAATACATTTTCTCTGTTGCATACTCTGTTTTAAATTTTTCCAAATACAAACTATAATCCAATTTATCCATTTTACTCAAATGTAAAATTGATGCTGCTATTGAATTTTCGTCAGCGGCTTCAAACTTCAATGCAGACACTGGCGCCAACTCTCTAAATACAGGAATATCATTTACCGCAAGGGGCAAACCAGCACAAGCCGCTTCTATTAATGGAATACCAAAGCCTTCTACCATGCTAGGATAAATAAATGAACTAGCACATCTATACAACAAAGGCAATTCAGAGTTTTGTAAGTCATTTAAAATAATAACCTGTTTGCTTAAGCCATTTTCAATGATATATTGGTGACAGGCCATTAAGGTTTCTCCCTTTTTGCCGGCAAGAACCAAATTAAAATCTTTCAACCCAGATGCTTTAAGTCCTTTTAACAATTGAAGATGATTCTTCCTTGTTTGAAAACTACTTACATATAAAGCAAACTTAGACGGTAAACGTTTATTAAATGCAAAGCTATTAAGTGCATCATGGGTATATGATTTCCAATGACCTTCGCCGCATGTTTGATAGACCACACTTAATTTATCCTCTGCAGCACCATAAAGTTTTATTAAATCATCTGCAGTCGACTGACTTGTAGCAACTACATGATCCGCAATCTTCAAGGCATGCTTGGTCTTTTGATGATAAATTTCTCTATCCAAGACCGAGTAATGGTTTGGAAAAGTTCTAAAAATCACATCGTGAATAGTGACAACCTTTTTTGTTTTTTCCGGCCATTTTCCAAAGGGCAATTCGTTGCTTAATCCATGATAAACATCGATCTTATGCAATTCAATATCTTTTTGTATGCCCTTTATCCTCCAAAACATTGAGTTATTTTGAGGTACCGCAGCGATCGTATTTGGTGGAAGATTTAAAGTAGAAGGACTCGGATCAAATAAATAATATTTATTGTCCGGGTGTAATTTAATCAGACTATTGACTAGGTCACGGCTGTAATTGCCTAAACCTGATTTATTATGAAAATACCGTTTTGCATCAAATCCAATATTCATTAGACAGCTACATTAAAATCACGTAATGCATCATTCAATGAAGTTTTCAAATCTGTACTTGGTTTTCGTTTACCAATAATTATTGCACAAGGTACATGGTACTTTCCAGCAGGAAATTCTTTCTCATATGAACCTGGTATAACAACAGATCTTTCAGGAACATAACCTTTATATGTCACAGGCTCAGCACCTGTTACATCAATGATTTTAGTTGATTGTGTAATCGTAACGCCAGCTCCTAATACTGCTTCTTTGCCAATATGTGCACCTTCTACAACTATGCATCTTGACCCAATAAAACAATCGTCTTCAATTATAACTGGCGCTGCTTGTACTGGCTCTAAAACACCACCAATACCAACACCACCACTTAGATGTACATTTTTACCAATTTGAGCACAAGAGCCTACAGTGGCCCAAGTGTCTACCATAGTACCTGAATCTACGTATGCACCAATATTAACAAAACTAGGCATTAAGATTACACCTTTGTTTATAAAAGCACCATATCTAGCAACAGAGCCCATAACCGCCCTAACACCTTGTGAGGCATAGTCATTCTTCAATGGGATTTTATCGCAAAATTCATAGGATCCTAATTTTTCTGTTTCTATTTGTTGAGTCGGGAAATAAAGAATAACACCCTTTTTTACCCATTCATTTACTTGCCAACCTTCTCCGTTTTCTTTTGGCTCAGCAACACGAATTAGACCTTTGTCTAACGATTCAATCAATGACAAAATCGCTTTCTTTGTTACTTCGTCTTTCAATAGTTCTCTATTGTCCCACGCTGCTTCTATACGATTTCTTAATTCTTGCATTTCTGTCATTATAAAATATTTTAAAGTCAGTACAAAATAACGCAAAAAACCATGAAACATCAAATCCAATTAGCTAGGAGCTTATTGAAATTCTCAGACTTTAAAATCACTCTTTCACTTCTGTATTTTATTTACCCTTATTTTTTTGCAAATTTGCTGCAAATACAATTCAAATGCATTCAAACCATTTCAAATCAATTTTAACTGCTTTTCTAATTCTTTGTTCAATTTCACTCTATGCACAAGGAACTAAATATTTAAATATGGATGAAGCCATATTAATGTTTGATAAAGAAAACAATAAATCACTCCGCACACAAAGCCTTAGTGCTTTGCAATGGCTTCCAGGTGGCAGCAAATATGCTTATGTAAAATCAAGTAAGCCACAAAAACTAATTATAGTAGATATTGAAACAAACAAAGAAGATAGTAGCGTCAGCCTTGAAAGTCTTAACAGCGCAGCTAATACCTATAAAAGTGGATTAATGTTTAAATCATTTCCAGCGTTTGAATGGATAGATAATGATAACATTAAAATATTTAAAGACAACGAATACCTTAACTTCAATATACCATCCCAAGCATTTAGACTTATTTTAAGTATCTCAAAAAATGCAAGTTCTAATGAATACAACTATGGCAACAATCAAGTTGCTTATGTAGAAAACGATAATATTTATATCGTTTCTAGCAATGGTATTAAACAAATAACAACCGATGGCGGAAAAGGAATAGTTTATGGCCAAACAGTGCACCGCAACGAATTTGGTATAGACAAAGGCCTATTTTGGAGTCCTAGTGGCAACAAATTAGCCTTCTATAGAATGGATGAAAGTATGGTTAGCGACTACGCAATATATGATAACAGTAAAATGCCTGCAACCGTAAACATGATCAAATACCCAATTGCAGGAGCAAAAAGCCACCATGTTACTGTTGGAATATTTGATCTTAGCACACAAAAAGTTACCTACCTTGAAACTGGTGAGCCTTTTGACCAATACTTAACCAATATTGCTTGGGGTCCTGATGAAGAATATCTATACATGGCTATTGTTAACAGAGGACAAAATCAAGATTTCATAAACCGTTACAACACCAATAGTGGAACTTTAGATAAAGTTCTATTTGAAGAACGCGATGAGAAATATATTGAACCACAACATGGATTTTATTTTTTACCAAACGAAACAAATAAATTCATTTGGCAAAGTGAAAGAGATGGTTTTAACCATTTGTATCTATACAATACCAATGGCAAAATGATACGCCAATTAACCTCTGGAAAATGGATGGTTACTAAGCTTTTAGGAATTGATTCAAAAGGTGAATATGCCTACTTTGAGTCAAGTAAAGAAAGCCCTTTAGAACGCCATATCTACAGTGTGAACATAGACAATGGAGACATTAAAAAATTAAGTACTGACCAAGGAACCCACATGGCAATTTTCAACTCTACATTTAGTCATTTCATTGATGCTTATTCTAGCACAACTGTTCCTAAAAGAATCCTTATTAAAAACCAAAAAGGCGATCAAATAAAAATGTTGCTTGATGCACCAAATCCATTGTCAGATTATGTTTTGGGAGAAACAAGTATTTTTCCAATTATCAACGAGGGAACAGTGCTTTACTGCAGAATGATTACACCACCGAATTATGACAAAACAAAAAAATACCCTGTTGTTGTTTATGTTTATGGAGGTCCACATGCGCAAATGATTAGCAATTCTTGGCTTGCAGGAAGTAATTTATGGATGCAATTAATGGCTCAAAAAGGATATATTGTTTTCACCCTTGACAATAGAGGTTCTTCAAATAGAGGACATGAATTCGAAAGTGCTACTTTCAGAAATTTAGGAACAATTGAAATGGCAGATCAAATTGCTGGAGTAAATTATCTTAAAAACTTGCCATATGTTGACGCAAACAGAATTGCAGTCCACGGGTGGAGCTTTGGTGGCTTTATGACAACAAGTTTAATGACCCGACAAGCAGGCGTATTTAAAGTTGGTGTAGCTGGTGGACCTGTTATCGATTGGAGCTTATACGAAATCATGTACACCGAGAGATACATGGATACCCCAACTGAAAACCCTGAAGGATACAAAAACGCGAATCTGACTAATTATGTCAATAACCTTCAAGACAAATTATTAATGATACATGGTTGTGATGATGATGTTGTTTTATGGCAACATAGTTTGTTGTATTGCAAATCAGCTGTCGATGTTGGTAATACTTACCTAGACTATTTTGTTTATCCAGGTCACAAACACAATGTATTGGGAAAAGACCGTGTGCATTTAATGCAAAAAATAACCGATTATATTATAGAAAACCTATAATTAAACCTCTTCCAATAAAGTTCTAAATGCAAGAACTTTATCTCCATATTTAGCATAAGTTTTGGCCTTCAAAGCAGGGCCAAAATTTTCTGAATAATCATTATAGTCTTCGATTGAATGGCAAAAATATTGAATGGCATAATTAACGCCTTCATTGTCCTCAACATTCGTTAAAAGTTTCAACATTTTGAAGCCTGTGAATTTTTCTGTAGCTATAACTTCAGGAATGTGTTCGTGTTTCATCCAATGAACCCATTCTGACTCTATTGTTTCAGGAATATTGCAGGTAACGTTGTAAATAATCATATACTGCAAACCAACTTAAATTTTAGCGAATCTGCAAATCAATTACTTTGATAGGCAAATTTGCTTTATATCATTACTTAATCGCTTGGCACAATTATACCCCTCCGAATAAATCTCATCAATTTTTGATAAATCAAACATTCCAAATCGACTCATATTCTCCGGTTCTATAAAAACATTACAATATTTTACTTTATCTTGTATAGCACCTTTCATCGCAATATGAAAACTTCTATCCAACATATCCTTCATGTGAATTTGTTCAAAATTTTGACTTATCGCATTTACATTTACACCTATTATTAAATCGCTTTTAGAAAGCAAAGGCTCTACTGGAAAATTATTTAAGATTCCTCCATCCATCATAATGGTGTTTTCAATTTTAACTGGTTCAAACACCAGTGGAACACAAGAACTTGCCAATAGTGCTTTTGATAAATCCCCTTTTGAAAAATAATGAATCTCTCCTTTCACTATATCTGTAGCTGTTATAGTCATTGGTATGTTTAATTTTTCAATACTGTTATGGGGGAAATAATTTTTATACACGGACTCAAAAGCCTGCATATTAAATAATCCTGCTTTCCCAAAAAGCAAGTTCGAGAACCCGAAAAACTTTTGGGTCTTAGCAATATTTAAAATTTCTTCTGGCTTGTACCCGGCTGAATAAAACGCACCAACTATGGCACCTGCACTTGTTCCTGATATCGCAGAAATCTCAACGCCCAACTCATCTAATGCTTTTAAGACACCTAAATGAGCCATGCCTCTTACGCCTCCGCCCGATAAAACCAAACCAATTTTTAACATATGACGAGCAAAGCTAAGCAATGAATGTTTAATGTGATATATGGATTTGTTATTTTTGCATCATAAATGAATTTGCCAATAAACAAAAGCCATGTTGAACCTCTCAAGTTTTCTGGATTTGGCGATGAATTACAAATAGATATTTTAAGAGATGATCTTATTCACCCAATTATTTCAGGTAATAAGTGGCGTAAACTAAAATATATAGTAGAAAACATTGCCAAAGATAAAAGTCAAACCTTAGTGACTTTTGGTGGAGCATATAGCAACCATCTTGTGGCTACTGCCGTTGCAGGTAATTTATTTGGCATACATACTTTAGGTTTTGTAAGAGGAAATGAACCTAGAGATGCCAATGCCTTTGAAAAAACTTGTCTAGAAAACAACATGACTTTAGTACATGTTGATCGAACTGCCTACAAAGACAAAAAACAACTGTTCGAAGAATACAAAATGAGCAATCCAAAAGCTTTTTTTGTTGGTGAAGGTGGAAGACACCCTTTGGCCTTATTGGGCTGCGCTGAAATCTTAAATGATTTGCAAAAAGATTACGATTACATTTTTCTAGCTTTGGGAACAGGAACTACTATGGAAGGCCTTGTAGGTGAATGTGTAAAACAAAACCTCAAGACAAAAGTTATTGGTATCAGCAGCTTAAAAAACAATTTTGAATTGGATGAAATCATGTCACAATTCCCAGCAAGCAGTTGGCAAATTGAACACAATTACCATAGAGGAAAATATGCTAAAAACGATATCGAATTGGCTGATTTTATAGAAAAATTTCTTGCCGAGACTGGCATACAACTAGAGTTTGTATACACTGCAAAAATGATGATGGCAGTGCAAGATTTTATTTCCAAAGGCTTTTTTAAACCTACAGACAAAATACTGTGTATTCACACTGGTGGTTTGCCTCAATTGCTCTAATAAGTACTTAAAACATTTAACAAAGTCTGTCCAACAGCCTTTAATGTTTTTTTATCAATAGCATCCATGTTATCATTGTGTGTATGCCAATACTTTCCAAAATGGCTTGCAGTATTTACATCACAATCAATAATATCAATCATAGGAATCTTAAGATGTTTCATCACATATACATGGTCATCTGTAACATAACCTCTTTCAAAATTCTTGAAATAATTAGAATAACCGGCATTGTTGGCACTCGACCAAACCATTGATAAATAGGTCTGTGCTTCTGCCAAACTGTATCCTTCAAATCCAAAAACAGCATTTGGAGCACCAACCATATCCAACAAGATTCCAAAGTCAGCCTTGTAAGATGCAATATGTGGATTTTTAGCCCAATACTGTGACCCTAAACAATAACTATCCTCAACTTCACCTGAATTATCTCCCCAATCTTCTGCATCAAACAAAACAATATCTACCCCTATATCAACCGGCTGCTTTTTCAAGGCAGATGCTATTTCAATTAAAATCCCAACCCCACTAGCACCGTCATTAGCACCTAAAATTGGTTTGTCTTTGTCTTTCACATCTTGGTCAGCAAAAGGTCTAGTATCCCAATGCGCACACAATAATATTCTTTTGCTCGCCGCTGGATTAAAGGAAGCTATGACATTCATTACAGGAATTATCTTTTTGTCATAAGTTGTTGTCGTTGAATATTGCAAATACAAGGTGTCTGCAAGAGGCCTTAAAACCTTAACGAAATAGTCAAAACATTGCTTATGCGTTTTTGTACCAGGTACGCGTGGTCCAAAATTCACCTGATTTAATACATGCAGATAAGCTGAGTCTTCATTAAAAACCCTACTTGGAGTTGGCTCAATAACTTGACTTGTATCAACAGCTTCCGAATTATTGGTTTTTGATGCTTGATTGTTACAAGAAATTAAAAATAAAAACAGAAATGAAACTAATAATATCCTCATTGCTGCAAAGATAAGAAGAGATTTGTGTTTATGCCTAATTCAAGACCCAAGGTAAGATTAAATTAAATTCTGGAATTGGAACTTCAAAATGACCACCTGCGTCTTGCAAACGAAAAATATACGACCCACTCATTCTACCAACCCCAGTTTGCAATACACAACCTGAATAGTAATCATAAAATTCTCCACTACAAAGTATGGGCTTTTCACCTACAACGCCTTCCCCTTCAACAAATCTATTTTCACCATTACTATCGGTAATATTCCACTTTCTGTAAACCAGTTGTATTGTATGATCGCTATTGTTTTCAATTAAAATGTGGTAGCTAAAAAAGTACATGCCATTTTCCACATCGCTTTGCAATTCACTAAATTTAGTTTCAACTTTAATATTTACAAGCTCTGCAATAGTTTTACTCATTGAATTAATATGATGCAGGCAATATTACATCTATTCCAATTAACTACCCATTATTGAGAAAAATATTACAATTTTATGTCTTTGAACATCCAGCACTAAATTAAAACAACCCCCGTTTTAGTCTTTGAAAAAATAGTTCATCGCCACATTTTAGCATTTCATCCATAAAAGGTGGAAACTTTGAAGATTATTTTTGTTTCCGGAGTTTATTTATTTATTTCGCGGCCGGTTTAACCATGTTATCAAAAATTTGCAATACCACAGAGAAACTATTTATGCGTTATGGCATAAAAAGCATTACAATGGATGATGTTGCTAAAGAGCTTAGCATGTCCAAAAAAACGCTTTATCAATACGTTGCAGATAAAGATGATTTAGTTAAAAAAACACTCCTTTTACATATAGAATCAATGGATTCATTATGTAGAAATGTATTTAAGTCTGAAGAAAATGCCATTCTTCAAATATTAAGAATTGCAAATATGATGATTGGACTTCACAAAGAGATGAATCCAAGTTTATTGTTTGACTTAAAAAAGTACCATCCCGAAACTTACACCTCATTCACTGAGCACCGCGAAAAAACAATACAAACACAACTTATAGAAAACCTTAATTTGGGTATTTTGCAAGGCATGTACAAAAAGGATATTAATATTAACCTTTGTACAGGTTTTTATATGGCTCTAATCGATCAATGTATAAGCAGCGAAATTGGTATTATTTCTAATATACCATTTTCGGAGAAATACGCCTATTTAGTGCAGTACCACCTCAATTCTATTTGTTCCCCAGATGGAATAGAATTCATGAAAATGAACTTAAAAGTTAATAATTTAGAAAACACAAGCATTTAATAAAACAACTTACTATATGTATTCCCTTAAATACCCCAAGAAAAATCAAAAAGGACTCAGTTCTTTAGCATTGGTTTGTTCATTCTTGTTTAGTTTAGGCGCCTTTGCCCAAAACAAATCGACTGACACCATGTCTATGACCTTAAGTCAAGCCATTGATTATGCAATGACTAACAACCCTGATCTAAAAAATGCATATGCAGATATTGCAATTGCAGATCAAACTGTTAAAGAAGTAAAAGCAATCGGTATTCCGCAAGTCAGAGGTCAAATCAACTTTCAGGATGCGATTCAAAAACAAGTATTTGTATTTCCTGTTAATGGTGTAGCTACCCCAATCAGAATTGGTAATACTTACACTACCCAAGCTGCATTAAACTTTTCATGGTTGCTATTAGATGGCACTTACTTTTTAGGACTAAAAGCAGCAAAAGAATTTACCGGCTTATCTAAGAGAATTGCTACAAAAACAGAAGCTGATATTAAAATTGATGTTGCAAAAACTTATTTTTTAGCTTTAATCGCTAATGAAAACATCAGTCTTTTAAATACATCATATCAAACTTTATCTAAAACCTATACCCAAGTAAAAGCTTTAAATAAAGAAGGATTTACAGAATCACTTGATGTTGATAGAATTAGATTACAATTAAACAATCTAGAAATAAGCAAGCAAAAATTAAAAGATCAATACATTATCGTTATTGGTTTATTAAAATCAAAAATTGGATTAGATCAAAACATCAACATTAAATTAAGTGACAATATTAGTGACTTGAATAATAGATTTAATGTTGCAGACACTTCAGTTACTGTTGACCTAAACAAACGCTCAGATTATCAAATCTTAAAACAACAATTGGTTCTTAATAAATACGATGTAAAGAGATACCAATATGGCAAATTGCCAAATCTTGCTGCAGCCTTCACTGTTCAACAAAGTAATTTTGGAGAAAAAATAGATTACAGCAACTGGTACGGTAACTCATTTTTAGCACTTCAAGCCAATATCCCACTTTTCAGTGGATTTTCAAATGATGCAAAAATCCAAAAGGCCAAAATCCAACAACTCAAAACAGAAAACACCATCTATAAAGTTGAAAACCTAATTGATCTTGAAGTTCAACAAACCAAGCTGAAATACCTAAGAGCTATGGAATATGTTGTTCAACAAACAGAAAATTTAGAGCTTGCAAAGAGAATTGTAAACATCACCAACATAAAATACAATGAAGGTGTAGGAAGTAATTTAGAACTTACAACCTCTATACAGGACCTTAAAACAACCCAAACAAATTACTTAAGCGCTGTTTATGACCTATTGGTTGCTAAACTAGATTTCCAAGTTGCGCTAGGACAATCAATTAAACTATAATTCAATATAAATAACCATTCATTCAAATGAAGACCATAATCCACATTGCCATCGTTGCAATTTTATTTACAGCTTGCGGCAGCAATTCTTTAGACCAAAAGAAAAAAGAATTAGAAAAACTAAAAACTACACTTAAGGAAACTCAAGACAAAATTTCAAAACTAGAGTTAGAAATTGCTAAGCTTGACACAACTAAAAAAATTGAAGAATCATTAGAAATTAAGACTACTCAATTAACCCTT
Organism: Bacteroidia bacterium; assembly: GCA_030158725.1. Classification (GTDB taxonomy): domain Bacteria; phylum Bacteroidota; class Bacteroidia; order NS11-12g; family UBA955; genus JABMMZ01. Next base: position 53,120 of record JAOASJ010000119.1, on the reverse strand, counting down.
AATAATTTCAAAACTTATATTGAAGTTCAAGGCCGTGTTGATGCAGATGAAAATGTTTCATTGTCAACTCAAATGCCTGGTTTAATTACAAGAATAAATGTAAAAGTTGGAGATGAAGTTAGAAAAGGTCAAGTGCTTGCTGAAACAGATGCAAATGCAATTTTGCAACAAATTTCTGATTTAGAAACCAATTTAGAACTTGCAAAACAAGTTTTCCAAAGACAACAAAACTTATGGAAACAAAACATTGGCACTGAAATTCAGTACTTACAATCTAAAACCACTAAAGAAAGTTTAGAGAAAAAATTAGGTGCTTTGAATGAGCAATTAAGAATGAGCAAAATCATTTCACCAATTAGCGGTACTGTTGATGCTGTAAATATTAAAATTGCCCAAATGGTTAGCCCAGGAATGGCTGCAATTAATGTTGTAAATTTCTCTAACTTAAAGGTAAAAGCTGAACTAGCTGAAAGCTATTCTTTGCGTGTTAAAACTGGAAATCAAGTAATGATTTATTTCCCTGACATCAACGATTCTATTGCTGGAAAAATTAATTATGCTACTAGAGCTATCAACAACATGACCAGAACTTTCACCGTAGAGATATTGTTGCCAAATAGTCAAAAATACCACCCAAATATGGTTGCTAAATTAAAAATCAACGATTACCAATCAAGCAAACCTCAAATCATCGTTCCAGTTAAATATATCCAAAAAGGCATAGAAGAATCATTTGTTCTTGTTGCAGAAAATGGAATTGCAGTTAAACGTGCAATTGTAATTAGCAAAGAATACAATGGATTGGCTGAAATTTCAGAAGGATTAAAAGAAGGTGATATGCTAATAACTGAAGGTTACGATTTAGTTAATGATGGCGAAAAAATCATCCTTAAAAAATAATTTAGTCCATTTGCTCGCACTTAATGTGCAATAAACAAACATTTTTATGTTAGATAAAATAAAAGAATTTAAACCCTCTAGTTGGGCCATTGACAATAAAATAACCATTTACTTAATAACGATTTTTATATCGTTAGCTGGTATCATGGCGTATAATTCTCTTCCGAAAGAGAATTTCCCTGACATTACTGTTCCTACCATTTACATCAGTACAATTAATGGTGGTAACTCTCCTACAAACATTGAAAACACCATTACCAAACCAATCGAAAAAAGATTAAAAGCGATTTCTGGTGTTAAAAAATTCAATAGTACTTCAATGCAAGACGTTTCGGTTATTGTGGTTGAATTCCATACCGACGTAAACGTAAGCGTTGCAAAACAAAAAGTTAAAGATGCAGTTGATGAGGCTAGAGGCGATATGCCATCTACTTTGACCAGAGAGCCTATGATCAAAGAAATTGCTTTCTCTGAAATTCCAATCATGTACATCAATGTTGCAGGTAATTTTGATTTAAAAGAATTGAAAAAATATGCTGATGACCTAGGTGACAGAATTGAAGGGTTAAGTGAAATCAATGAAGTTAAAATCATTGGGGCTTTAGAGCGCGAAATCCAAGTCAACATTGATGCATATAAATTGCAAGCTGCACAATTAACCATTGGTGATGTTCAAAGAGCTATCAGCCAAGAAAACTTAACAATAACAGGTGGTACTGTTCCATTAAATGGAATGAAACCAACCTTAAGTATTAAGAGTGAATTCCAGAATCCAAAAGAAATTGAAGATATTGTAGTTACCTCTCAATCAGGCGCAAGACTTTTCATTAGAGATTTTGCACAGGTAGTTGACGGTTTCAAAGAAAAAGAAAGTTATTCTAGCAGTAGCGGAAAAAATGTTATCACACTTAACATCATTAAACGTTCTGGTGAAAACTTAATTGAAGCGTCTGAAAAAATCAAAAAAGTAATTGAGGAAATGAAAGTTACTGAATTCCCTCAAGGCCTAGATATTACTGTAACTGGCGACCAAAGCACCAAGACCAAAACCATGCTTCATGACTTGATAAATACCATTATTATTGGTTTTATTTTGGTTACCATTGTTTTGATGTTTTTCATGGGTGTTACCAATGCATTGTTTGTTGCCTTATCAGTACCTTTATCAATGTTCATTGCTTTCTTAGTAATGCCGAGTATTGACTTCTCTTTCAACATGATTGTATTGTTCTCTTTCATTCTTGCATTAGGAATTGTAGTGGACGATGCCATTGTTGTAATAGAAAATACACATAGGTTGTTTGGAGACGGAAAACGAGACATTAAAACGGCTGCTAAAATGGCTGTTGGTGAAGTGTTTATGCCAGTACTATCAGGAACCATTACCACATTAGCTCCATTTATTCCACTAGCATTTTGGGGTGGTATTATTGGTAAGTTCATGTACTTCCTTCCAGTAACCCTTATCATTTCACTTCTTGCTTCACTATTCGTTGCTTATATCATTAACCCTGTTTTTGCGGTTGACTTTATGAAGACCAAAGAAGAAGAAAACAAGAACTATGGCAAACTAAATAAAAAGACTTTAATGCGTTTGGCTATTTATGGCATTATCGCTTTAGTTTCTTATGCAAGTGGAAATATTGGAATCGGAAACTTTACCATCTTCTTAGCTTTATTTTTAGTGTTAAACCGCTTATGGTTATACAAAGTTATCAATGCTTGGCAGAATAACATCTGGCCTGGATTTATCAATGGCTATACTAAAGTATTGGTTTGGTGTTTGAAAAAACCTTGGATGCCTCTTTTTGCTGTTTTTGTAACATTTATTTTATCAATAATGTTCTTTGTGGCAAGAGGTCCTAAAGTGGTATTCTTCCCAGACAGCGATCCTAATAATTTATATGTATATGTAAAATTACCAGAAGGTACCGACCCCGCTGTTACCAATACCGTTATGCGTCAGGTTGAAACCAAAGTAAACAGTGTTATTGGCAAAGATAATCCCATTGTTGAATCAATGGTCAGCAACGTTACTATTGGTGTAACAGACCCACAAGATGGAGACCAAAACGCTTATCCTAACAAAGGTAAAATTGCTATTGCTTTTGTTGAATTCTCGGAAAGGAATGGAGAATCAACAAGTACTTATTTGAAAAAACTACAAGAGCTAAAATGGGATATCCCTGCTGCTGAAATTGTTGTTAACAAAGAAAAAAGTGGACCTCCAACACCTAAGCCAGTTTCTTTAGAAATTATTGGTGAAGACTTCAACGATTTAGTTAGAAATTCAAATGCATTAAAGAAATTCCTTACCGATGCAAAAATTGATGGTATTGCAAACCTCAAATCAGATTTTGTAAGCAACAAGCCAGAAATTGTTTTTGACATCGACCGCGAACGTGCATTGAGAGAAGGACTTTCAGCTGCCCAATTAGCAATGGAAATAAGAGGTGCTGTTTACGGCGTAGAAGCTTCTAAATTTAGAGATGTAGACGATGAATATCCAATTCAATTGCGCTATCAAGCAGATCAAAGAATGGATATTGAAACCATAAGAAACTTAAAAATAACTTATAGAGACATGACCATGGGTGGTGTTGTTAGAAGTGTTCCTATTTCTTCAGTTTGCGACATTCGTTATGATTATACTTATGCCGGTATTAAACGTAAAAACGACAAACGTGTCATCACCATTTCTTCTGATGTAAAAGAAGGTTTTAATCCTAATGAAGTAGTTGCTAAAGTTCAAGTTGCGATGGACAAATTTAAACCAACAGGTAATGTTGTGGTGAAATTTGCTGGTGACAAAGAAGAACAACAAGAAACTATGAGTTTCCTTGGCAATGCCATGTTAACTGCGATTGGTTTAATGATGCTGGTATTGGTTGGTTTGTTCAACTCAATAGGCAAACCTCTAATCATCTTATCTGAAATTATCTTTAGTATTATTGGTGTGCTACTTGGTGTTGCAATCTTTAAAATGGATATGAGTATTGTAATGACCGGTATTGGAATCGTGGCACTTGGTGGTATAGTAGTTAGGAATGGTATATTGCTGGTTGAGTTCGCAGAATACTCCCGCGCTGGTGGCATGAGCTTGTATGAAGCTACTGTTGAAGCAGGAAGAACACGTATGACTCCAGTAATTTTAACAGCAACTGCTGCAATACTTGGTTTGATTCCTTTAGCTGTCGGTTTAAATATAAATTTCGAGACTTTGTTTACCCACTTTGACCCTAAAATATTCTTTGGTGGCGATAGTGTTGCATTCTTTGGACCTTTAAGCTGGACTATGATTTTCGGTCTATTGTTCGCAACGGTTCTTACCTTGTTATTAATACCTTCAATGTATTTAATTACAGAAAGACTAAAAAGAAAGTCCATCATAATATTAAATCATTTTGACTTGCCTACTCCTTTAATTTATGTTCCTTTCTTAATTATGATTTTAGGATTGGTTTTGAGAATCAAAGGTGAGAAAATAGATTTTGGAGATTTAGACCATTAATTTAAACAATACACCTGCTAACTAGCTTAGCAGGTGTATTATTCTTCAATTGCAAGTATGCTTTTTGTTGAATAAATATTTATCATTGCAGTATGCCAAATCTAAAGGTATACTGCTTTTTTATTTTAAGCCTTTGGGGTTTGAATGCAAGATGCGCCCAAGTTATTACGGCAGCAGAACAAACCGCAAAATATCTACCTCTACTTAAAAACAAAAGAATTGCTTTGGTCGTAAATCAGACCAGTTCTATAAAAAACACCCATTTGGTTGATTCGTTATTACATTTAGGAATTAAAATTAAATGTCTTTTTGCTCCAGAACATGGATTTAGAGGAAATGCAAGCGCAGGAACAACAGTCCACAATGGCAGGGATGAAAAGACTAATCTTAAAATCATTTCTCTGTATGGCAACCACAAAAAGCCTACTGCAAGCGATTTAGACAGTGTTGAAGCCATTGTTTTCGATATTCAAGACGTTGGGGTAAGATTCTATACTTACATCAGCACAATGCATTACGTGATGGAGGCAGCGGCTGAGCAAAACATCCCAGTTATTGTATTGGATAGACCAAATCCGAATGGACATTATATTGACGGCCCTATGCTTGATACTGTATATAGAAGCTTTGTTGGCATGCATAAAATACCATTAGTCCACGGCTGCACAGTGGGAGAAATAGCACAAATGATTAATGGTGAAGCTTGGCTTAAAAATGGAATCAAATGTGAGCTAAAGGTAATTACTTGCCTCAACTATACCCATAAAACGCCCTATATTTTACCAATTAAACCCTCGCCAAACTTACAAACCCAAAGTTCCATATACTTATATCCTTCACTAGGATTATTTGAAGGAACTAGCATAAGCATGGGCCAAGGAACCACTACCCCATATCAATGTTTTGGGTCACCTGCATTCGATTGGGGAAATTATAACTTCACTCCAATCAGCATAAAGGGTGTCTCAGAAAAACCTAAATGTCTGGGAATACCTTGCGTAGGATTTAATTTGACATGGTATGGAGACCAACGCGCCTACGCAGAATCAGAAATTAATTTGAATTATTTAGTACTCTCCTATCGCTTAAGTAAAAACAAAGCTGATTTTTTTAATGATTTCATTGATAAATTAGCAGGAACCAACAGTTTGAGAAAACAGATAATCGCAGGAAAAACCGTCTCAGAAATAAGACAATCATGGCAAATTGGCCTTGATTCTTACAAAATTATGAGAAATAAATATTTGCTATACCCTTAAAAATGGTGTGTTTAGGTCGCTATATCAAAAATTTTGAAAAAACATTTGGAATTTAATCCACATTGTCCCTACCTTTGCACTCCCAATTTTATAGTCATGTCAAGAGTTTGTGATCTTACAGGAAAAAAAGCACTAGCAGGAAACAATGTTTCTCATAGTAACCGAAGAACTAAACGTAGGTTCTACGCGAATCTTCAGGATAAAAGATTTTATATTCCTGAAACAGGAGAATGGATCACTCTAAGAGTGTCTACTTCTGCAATCAGGACAATAAATAAAATCGGAATCACCGAAGCAATTAATAGAGTATTCAAAAAAGGTAGTATATAATCATGGCAAAAAAAGGAAATCGCATACAGGTTATTTTGGAGTGTACTGAGCAAAAGAACACTGACGTACCAGGAATGAGCAGGTACATCACCACCAAAAATAAAAAGAATACAACTGAAAGAATTGAATTGAAAAAATACAATCCTTTCATGAAGAAAGTTACAGTTCACAAAGAAATTAAATAATTATAGATTATGGCAAAAAAGGTTGTTGCAACACTGAAAAAAGAAGGAGAAGGCAAAGACTTTGTTAAAGTTTTCAAAGCAGTAAAATCCAAAAATGGTGCATACTCTTTCAAAGAAGAGATCATTAGCGGAGAAGAGGCTAAAACCCATTTTAAATAATAAAATCTTATATAAAAGTTAGCCTCCGGAAACGGGGGCTTTTTTATTAAATACCATTATCATGTCTATATTTGATTTCTTTAAAAAAGACAAATCGTCTACTAATAAATCAGAACCATCTCAACTTGGTTTAGACAAAACCAAAGAATCATTCTTTGGTAAGCTTGGGAAAGCTCTTGCGGGTAGAGCATCTATCGATGCTAGTTTCTTAGACGAGTTAGAAGAAATTTTAATCAGCAGCGATGTTGGAACCGAAACAACTTTTAGAATTATCGACCGAGTTGAAAAAAGAGTTAAAAAAGATAAATACTTAAATTCAAATGAACTTCATCTCCTACTTAGAGATGAAATCACCTTGCTCCTAACAGAAAACAAAAAAACTGAAGAGCTAAATTTCACACTTGATAAGCAAGTAAAACCTTATGTATTGATGGTCGTTGGTGTTAATGGTGTTGGCAAAACCACTACTATTGGCAAATTAGCCAATCAATTCAAAAAACACGGCAACAAAGTTTTATTAGCCGCTGGTGATACTTTCAGAGCTGGCGCAGTAGACCAATTAGAAATTTGGAGCAAAAGGGTTGGCTGTGACTTTTATTCAAAAGGCATGAATGCAGATCCGTCTGCAGTGGCCTTTGATGCTTTAGAAAAAGCGAAAAACGAAAACTACGACATTGTAATTATTGATACCGCTGGAAGACTTCACAATAAAATCAATCTAATGAACGAGTTGAGTAAAATCAAACGTGTCATGAGCAAAGTACTTGACTATGCGCCTAACGATGTTATGTTGGTCTTAGATGCTTCCACCGGACAAAATGCATTTGAGCAAGCAAAACAATTCACAGCTGCAACTGAAGTTAGTTCTCTAGCATTAACCAAACTTGATGGAACGGCTAAAGGTGGAGTGGTTTTAGGTGTAAGTGATTTATTTAAAATACCAGTGAGATTTATTGGAACAGGTGAAGGTATTGAAGACATCAAAATATTTAATGCTGAAGAATTTGTGAATTCCCTTTTTGAAGTATAAAACATGCGTACAAAATCGCTAAAACAAAATAAAATAAACATCATTACACTTGGTTGCAGCAAGAACCTAGTGGATAGCGAAGTTCTATTAAGCCAATTAAAAGGCAATGAAATTGAAGCAACGCATGAATCTGAGAAAAATGATGCCAACATCATTGTCGTAAACACTTGTGGTTTTATTGACAATGCCAAACAAGAGAGCATAGATACCATTCTTTCTTATGTAAGTGAAAAAGAAGCTGGCAAAATTGACAAACTATTTGTTACAGGTTGTCTGTCTCACCGCTATAAAGATGAACTTGAAGCTGAAATACCACAAGTTGATGCATTCTTTGGTACCTTAGAATTACCAGGTCTATTAAATGCACTTGGAGCAGACTACAAACATGAGCTTATCGGAGAAAGATTAACAACTACTCCTCAACACTATACCTATTTAAAAATAAGTGAAGGTTGTAACAGACCATGCTCATTTTGCGCCATCCCTTTAATGAGAGGCAAACACGTCAGCAAATCGATTGAACAAATCATATTAGAAGCACAAAATCTAGTTAAAAATGGCACCAAGGAAATCATGCTAATTGCCCAAGACAGCACTTATTATGGTTTGGATTTATATGGTGAACGTAAACTTAAGGATCTTTTAGAAGCACTAACTAAAGTTGAAGGTCTTGAATGGATAAGATTGCACTATGCATATCCATCTCAGTTTCCTGAAGATATTTTACCTTTAATGGCAGAGGATAACAACATTTGCAAATATCTTGACATCCCAGTTCAACATATTTCTGATAATGTTTTAAAAATCATGAGACGCGGAATTACGCGCAGAAGAACTTATGAATTGCTTAATACCATAAAAGAAAAAGTTCCGGGAATAACACTTAGAACTACCATTTTAGTTGGTCATCCAGGTGAAACTTTGCAAGACTTTGAGGAATTAAAGCAATTTGTCCAAGATTTTGAATTTGACCGCTTGGGTGTATTCACGTATTCACATGAAGAAAACACGCATGCCCATACTTTGATCGATGATGTTCCCGCTGAAGAGAAACAAAGACGAGCGGAAGAACTAATGGCATTGCAAGAAGATATTTCTTTGCGTAAAAACCAGGCAAAAATTGGACAAACCTTCAAAGTGCTTTTTGACCGTAAAGAAGGTGCTTATTTTGTTGGTCGCACAGAAGCGGACTCGCCTGAAGTTGACAACGAAGTGCTGGTTAAGGCCGCAGAAAATTTTGTAAGATTAGGCGACTTTGCTAATATTGAAATTACAGAGGCCGAATCATTCGACCTTTTTGGTAAAATTGCATAATGGAATTCAATCTTTCCGAAATAAATACTTTATCGAATACCACTAAAGCTTTTATTACAAAAGATAAAGCTTTAATAGATATTCTAGGAAGCGATAACGCCTATTATTCAATAGATAAAGCATTAGAAGGTAAGAAAAATTTCAATCCAGATTATAGAACCACATTAGTTAATTGCATTCAAAAGGACTATACTTTTCTTGACGATTCAGAAGAAAATAAATTGGTCAAATCAAACATCAATTTACTTCTTGAAGCAAATACCTATACGGTTTCGACAGGTCAACAATTGCATCTTTTCCTAGGTCCAGCTTTTGTAATTTATAAAATATTAGCAGTAATAAAATTATCTGAAGACCTAAAGATAAAACACCCTGATAAAAACTTTGTTCCAATTTATTGGCTGGCATCAGAGGATCACGATTTTGAAGAAATAAAAGACAGCAACTTATTTGGACATAAATTCACTTGGCAAACAAATCAAACTGGCGCATGTGGGCGGTTTAATTTAAGTGAAGTAAAACCACTAATAGAAGAAATAAAGCAGCAAGTAAATCTAAATTCAGACAAATTAAAGTTTGTAGAGGAATTAGAAGAAATATATTCAAACTCAAAGACACTATCTGAAGCAACAGTAAAAATTGCCCATAAAATTTTCGGAGAAATGGGACTAGTTTGTCTAGATGCAGATAAAAAAGAATTGAAAAATCAATTCAGAGATGTTATCGAAAAAGACATATTGAGCCAAATTAATATCAAACCTTTTAACGATTTAACCGATAGTTTAGTTTCAAAAAACTTCCATACCCAACTACATTGCAGAGAAATCAATTTCTTCTATTTACTAGATGGTGTAAGAAGTAGAATTATTCTAGAAGATGACAAGTTTACGGTCGTTGGTACTGAAATTCGTTTTACTTTGGCAGAGATAACAGAAGACATAAAAGAACATCCAGAGCACTATAGTCCCAACGCAGTTTTAAGGCCTTTATACCAAGAAACTATTTTACCTAATATTGCTTATATTGGTGGAAATGCTGAAATCAACTATTGGATACAAATTTCTAACCTATTTGTAATCAACAATATAAATAAACCAAACTTACAACTAAGACCTAGTTTGTGGATAATCCCAATTAAAACCTTAGACTTACTTAAAAAATTAAATATTTCAGGACTTGATTTGTTAATAAGTCAAAACCCTGAAAAACACATGGTTACTCTAGGTGCGTCTGAAATCAACTTAAAAGATAAACTAGAGGCTTTTAATAAGTTTAAAAAAGAATTCCAAGACACTGTTAATCAAATAGATAAATCTGAATTTATTAAACTAGTTGAGCTGGGAAAAACCTATGAAAAAGCATTAAAAAGTGCAGAGAAAGCACTAATTGATATAGAAAAAAACAAGGTTGACAACTCTCTGAGAAAACTAGATGATACTTACCGCAATTATTTTGATATCAAGCACATGCAGGAAAGAAAATTGAATTGCCTTGAAATGTGGATAAAGTATGAAAATGTAGCTTTTAAACTAAAAAACAGTGTCGGTTTCAATGCATCCCATGGGTATATTTTAAGCATATAACACCCTGATTATAATAACTATAACCCTATTTTAACGCTTTTTTTTCATAAAATTAACCATACTTGTATTGTTTTTTGTGCAAAGAATGTGTACTTTTGCCCTCATAAAATGAAAAATCATTTAAAAATGAAAATACTTAAACTGACCCTTTTAGTCTTATGTGGAATTAGCTTTTCTGCATTTGCCTCTCAAGATTCGACTTGGAAACGCCACCCTTATGCAAAAAGCAAATGGATTAATGGTGTAAGCAGCGATTCTGGACAAAGTCTTCATTCTTCATATTATCAAGATAGAAGAGCAAAAAAATTCACACTTGGATTAATGGCTGGAGCTTCACTATTTCATGGTGATGCTGACAAAAAGCAATTAGGATGGGACATCGCTCCTTTCGTGAAGTACTCAATTTCTCAAACTTTTGCTTTGAGAGCTGAATACAATATTGCTAAGCTTAGAGGTCAAAGAGACTACCAAGCTCCAACTTTATTTAAAGACAATTTCCAATTCACAAGTAATGTAACTGATTGGAGTTTACAAGCGCATTTCACATTAGGAAATATTTCGTTCTTGCGTCCTTTGCGTAAAACACAAATGTACTTGTTCGCAGGTTTTGGCCAAACAAGCTTCAAATCAACTGCAACATTTATTGATCAAAGATTATTTTTAGGTGATTACTATTTAACTTCTTACTTCGGTACTGGTACTCCAAATCCAAACTTAGGTAAACAAGTTGAAGAAAAATTCCAAGCTAGACACTTAAGTATTCCTCTAGGTATCGGTTTCAAACATTATTTGAGCAGACACTTTGATTTAGGTTTAGAATACAGACATACTTTCTTAAGAAGTGATGATATCGATGTATATAATACTGCAATTTTCCAAAACAGATGGTTTGACTCTTATTCATACCTACGTGCAAGCTTAGGTTGGAAATTTGGTTCTAAAAATGCACAACACTACGATTGGTTAAGTCCAGTTGAATCTATCTATGATCAAATGGCTGATGTTAAAAAGAAAACTGATTGCTTAGGTTTTGATGATGACAAAGACCACGTAACTAATTGCTTCGACCAAGACAATACTACTCCAGATTCTTGTATGGTATATGGTAACGGTATGGCTGTTGATACTGATATGGACGGTGTTCCAGATTGCCAAGACCAAGAGCCTTTCACTGATAAAGGTGCATTAGTTGATCCTACTACAGGTAAAGCAATGGATAGCGATGGTGATAACATCCCTGACCACAGAGATAGAGAATTAAATTCTTCTCCAGGTGCATTAGTTGATGCTAACGGTGTTGAAATTAAAATGTGTTGCAATTGCGATAACGTTTCTTTCCCTCCAGTAACTATCAGCGCTAATTGCTTAACTAAAGAAGTTAAAGCATTATTATACCAAGTAGTTGACAAAATGAAACAATGCCCTGACAAGAAGTTAATTCTTAACGGTCCTGCAGGAAAAAGTTCAAAATACAACGCAGCAGCTAATACCCGTTGCATGGATGAAATGATCAAATTCTTAGTTGAGAAATTTGGTATCTCTAGAGATAGAATCATCACCAACTACAACGCTGGTACTGAAACCAAAAATACTATTGAAATCAAAATTCAATAATTAATAATATTAAACTAAAAAATCCCGTCAAGTAAACTTGACGGGATTTTTTTTGCTATTAACTTTTTGGAGTTTAAAACTACTACTCTATTTATTTGAGATCGTAATGTTTGCAAACTTCAAATAAAAAGGTTCAAACTTTTCCAAATCTTCAAAATCTGAATTTAAATATTTCATTTCTGCTGGTTTACATAACCATTTAGCATGCTGAACAATATTGATTCTTCTAAGTCCAAGAATTAACTCTGCTTTTTCGGCACCGTCGCCACAAAGTAAAGTATTTGATTGTACCACTTCAGGAACAAAACTTGCCTCTTCTATTATCCCATTTTTAACTTCTGTAATGGCATTTAGATTTGAATCAAATACACAATGGTATACTTCCATCCTTCTAGCATCTATCATGGGCCAAATATTGGCTCCAGAGACACTTTCTGTATAAGATGCTCCGTATGCTATAGAATAAAGTGTATCGATCGCGATTAGGGGTATATTTAGGGCGAAACAAATACCTTTAGCAGTACTGGTTCCAATTCTCAAACCGGTATAAGATCCGGGACCGGAACTAATGGCCACAGCATTCAATTCACCCATACTAATATTGGCTTTATCCAAACAATCTTGAATTAAAACCATTATAGATTCTGCATGATTTTGCACAATACCACTTTCAGCTGTATATATTGTTTCATTAGAACTTACCGCAACTGAACAAATGTGATAAGAAGATTCAATACAAAGAATATTGACTGACATTATATGGTACCTACTTTTTGAAAATAAACCCTAACTCGATCTTTATAATAAGGAGATAAATTATTAGGTACACTTCTTAACAACTCCATTTCTCTTGCTTTCTTTTCTAAATATGCTTTCATAGCTGGAGGCATTTCGTTCTCAACAGCTTTAGCTTGTTCTGCTTCTCGTTTATTATCTGTTTTTTGCTCACGTTCAGCTTTTTCATGCTCCAACATCCTAGTTTCTATCTCCTGCATTCGTCTCATCGTCTCTTGATTAATTTGCTTATTTACCAAGTCGCGTTCTTGTTGTTCCATTAGTTGCTTAGTCTTTTCTAAATCACCCAAAGCACCGGAATTACCTTCATCCTTTAACATTTTTTGCAAACGTTCAATTTCTCTTCTTAATGCTTCTTGTTGTGCCGCCAACTTAGCAAATTGCTCTGTGCCTGGATTTTTACCTTGCTGTTTTCCATTCTTCATCTCCTGCAATTGCTTGTTAATCTCATCTTGCATTTGCTTCATTCCGCTCATTTTAGGTTTACCTGATTGCCCAGGCTTACCTGGCTTCTTACCAGGATTCTTACATTGACCTTTTTTCTGCTCTTTCTTCTCATTCATGTTCTCTTGCATTTGCTTCAATGATTCACTCAACATAACAGCCAAATTATTTAAACCAGTCATTACATATTGCTGCCTTGAAGTACCGCCTTGGATTTGAACTTTTCCAAAATATTCAATAGCTGCATCCATATTGTAATTAATATTCCCAATCTCTTTGTTTACAAAACTCTTGATATGAATTTGTCTTTTACTCAAAGCCAACAATGAATCTTCTACCATTTTAGCATTTTCCTTCAATTTTTGTTGAAGTGAACTTAATTCGACATACTTCGGATTGTACGATTGCATATCCTTCATCCTTGACATTAGCGACTCTTGTTGTACACTTAATTCAATCAGGTTTTCTAATATCTGCCTTAAGGTATAATAGTCTTCTTGCGCTTGTTCTTCTTTTGATTGTTCAAGAGACTTTTTCATCTTCTCTGCCAATTTCTCCATTTCATCCGCCGATTTCTTTTGTGACTCTGCGGCTTTCTTATTTTGCTTTTTATCTATACTTTCTGAACTCTCATTCAAATTTTCTTGAATTGATTGTTGCTCTTCTTTGGTATCTTCAAGCTCCATTGGAGTTTCTAAAGATTTGTTTTTCTCATCTGTTTTTTCGATGTCTTTTTTGAGTTCTTCAAACTTCTTATTTAAGGCATCTTGCTCTTTTGCTAATTCCTCTTTCGAAAGCGACTTCTCTTCCGTTTTCTTAGCCAAATCCTTTTGCTCTTGTGCTAACTTCTCTAACGCATTTGCATGCTCATTAATCCTTTTCTCAAGCTCCATTTGTTTGAACTGCTCTAAAGCTCGGTCAACTTGTTTTTTCATTTCATCATTGCTCTGATTCATTTTTTCAAGTTGTTGCTGCACTGCATCCTTATTTTGTTGCTTAAGTGATTCTTCTAATTTCTTCAATAAAGCCTTCATTTCAGGCGTTAAGATCTCATTAAACAATTTGTCTAATTCCTTTTGCTTGTCCAATAATTCTTGGTCAAGTGGGCTTAATTGCTTCTGTTTTTCATTGTTCTTAAGATTCTCGCTTTTAATATTTTCTAGCTTTTGCTCAAGCTTTTTTTGCTCATTAATGAAGTCTTTTATTTTCTGCTCTTGTTCCCAATCCAATTCTGTCTTATCCATTAAATCTTTGCTCAATTCAGTGCTTTTCTTTTGCAAACTTTGAATCTCGCGCATGGTCTCATTTAATTTTGACTTAACTGAACTGCTGCTATTTTCTGCATCTGCCCTTAGTTCCTTTTCACTTGGCGTTTGGACTTTGAAAACTTGACTTTTACTCGATTTCCTGCCATTCACTGCATCATTGTCCCAAACTTCAAAGTAATATTCAAAAGCAGAACTTTCAGCACTTTTGAACTGGGTCAAATCTATCATGTAATAAAAAATCTCATCCGTGCTTTTGCCCACATTAACGGGTAAGTATTTTAATATGCCATCAGCGCCTTTGTAAACGAACTGTAGTTTACTTAACCCATAATCATCATCCAATTTACCATAAAAATAATATTTAAAAGGATTTATTGAATCTATGGTTTGCTCAGCAACAATACCTGGATACCTGTCCGGTACAACTTGCAAAGAGTATTTAATTGTATCGTGCTCATTAATGTACTTGTTCTCAAGCACTAAATTGTAATTACAGGTCTTATGGGCTGTATAATTAAACAAGAACTGCTTATTGCTTGGTTCTATTTTGAAATTCTTATCCGCAATGTTGAAGTGAATTAAATCTGCATCAACAGCTTCAAAAATCCATTCGATTTTAGTGCCCTCAGGTATCGTAATATCTCCAATATTTTTAATTGCCTCATCCTTTTTATTAATATAAGAAGGGTATTTCAATTTTAACTCAAATGAATTCAAATTTGGTTTAGGTAATACATTTAAATTGTATTGAATTGACTCAAACTCGCCATCCGTAAAAACAATCTGGTGAGAAGCGCTAAGATTATATAAGGTATGAGAAAAAATCGTTTTAGACTTTTGCTCCATTTTAATCAAATGCCCATCTATGCTAACATATAACATAGCAGGTATTTGTTTGCCCTTTAATTCCACTTCCAATTCACAATCTGAATTCTTTACAAGATTTAGATTTTTGTTTTTAAGCACAAATTCAAAAGGCGCTTCTTTAGCAAACTGCTGATTATAGCTAATTATTCTTTTAGCAGGTTTGGTAATCATACTACTCTGAAATATTAGAATAAACAAAAACACCAACAATGGCAATAGAGTATATCTTCCGTACTTTTTAGCTGAATCAGTCAAATTTATTGCAGTTGAAAATGCAAAGGGTTTTAACTTCTCTATTCGTTGTTGAATACTTGCAATTAATAATTCATTGTCAAACTTTTCATTCTGATCTTGCAACTGAAGTGTATTTAAGAGCTTGTCCTTTATTTCCGGAAAATAGTCCCCTATCATACTGGAGGCCTCTTTCCTCGAAAGTGATTTCAATATTTTATAACGCCTTAAAATTGGTATTATAACCGATACTGAAACAACAAAAACTGTAAGGAAGATAAAAACATAAAACAAAACAAGTCGAACCATACTGCCAAAATGCCCGAAGAATTCTAGCATTAGGGCGAGCAAAACATATAGCAAGACTAAAGCAAGACCTAACAAAAATCCTCTAATAGACTGATTGACGTAATACTTTTGAATGTATTCATCTAACTTAGCTTCTAATATATTTTTATTCTCCTTGCTCAAAAACAATAATTGTATTCAGACAAAAATAACGATTTGTAGCAAGATTTCTTGCCATAAGAATGTAAAAAATAACAAATTTTTGACACTGTTTTTTTTGGCTTCATTTTTGATTACATTTGTATGATTTAGTATTTAATATCATGAAACATCATTTAACAAGAATAAGCTTTATAGCTTTATTAATAATTGGTTTTGCTAGTGTGGCTTTTATTAACCAATCTAGTCCTAAAAAAAAGGCTGTTAAAAAGCCAACTGCCACAACCGCACAGACTGCAAAAAATAAAATCATTTGGTATAGTATGACCGAGGGTTTTGCAAAAGCAAAAAAAGAAAACAAAATGATAGTGGTAGATGTGTATACCGATTGGTGCTACTGGTGTAAAGTGATGGATCAACAGACCTATGGCAATGCAGCTATCATCAAAAAAATGAACAAGAATTTTGTTGCTGTAAAATTCAATCCTGAAGTAAATGGCAAACATGTTGTAAATGGTGAAACCATGAGCTCAGATCAATTAGTTGGCTACCTAAATAAAGGTGGAAGAGTCCCAGGTTATCCTATGACTTACGTATGGAAAACATTATCAGATAATGCCTCAATTGCTCCTTATACAGGCTACCTAGATACCACAACTTTTAACGGTGTGATGAACAAATATATTCAAGAATAAGCATCACAACATTGTCAAAAAGAACCCAAAAACCGTATTTAATCGAAAATCTTGAAATTGAAACTGCAGCAGCAGAAGGTAAATCAATTGCAAGACACGATGGAAAAGTAATATTCATACCCTTCTCTGCTCCAGGTGATGTTGCAGATGTAATGGTTCAAAAACAGAAAAAATCTTACGCTGAAGGTCGAATTCAAAAACTACATACTGCATCTCCACTTAGAACCGAAGCTCTATGTTCTCATTTTGGAATTTGTGGTGGTTGCAAATGGCAACACGTGGATTATGCCGCTCAACTTGGTTTTAAAGAAACGCAAGTTAAAGATGACATGCAAAGAATTGCCAAAGTTGAAGTTGGTCAATACCTTCCAATTCTTGGTAGTAAAGAGGTTTTTCACTACCGAAATAAACTAGAGTTCACATTTAGCAACAAAGCCTGGGAAGAGCATTTTGACAAATCAAATCCTGGCAGAATCCCGGCACTTGGATTTCACATTCCCGGTATGTTCGACAAAGTTCTTGACTTAAATGCTTGTTATCTAGCTCCAGAGTATGCCAATAAGATTAAGGATACCTTCAAACAATATGCAATAGAAAATGATTTAAGCTTTTTTGACATCAGACAGCAAGATGGTTTCTTAAGAAACCTAATGATGAGATGCAATAGTGAAGGCAAATGGATGGTTGTTCTAGTTGTTGGAGAAGAGAAACCAAAATTGGTGACAAACATGTTTGACAAACTCATTCCAATATTAACAGAAATAGAAGAATGGTGCTACGTTATAAACACTAAAAAGAATGATACTTGGAGCGATTTAAATGTTCAAACCCATAAAGGAAATGGATATTTAAGTGAGAAAATGGAAGATTTGACTTTTAAAATTAGACCACAATCTTTTTTCCAAACCAATGCGAAACAAGCATTAGAACTTTATAAAATCACCCGTGAATTCGCCTCTTTAAGTGGCACTGAAAATGTTTACGATTTATATACTGGAACCGGCAGCATTGCACAGTTTGTGGCAAAGAAAGCCAAACAAGTCATCGGTATTGAATATGTAGAAGCAGCTATTGTCGATGCTAAAGAAAATGCTATTTTAAATAAAATTGAAAATACCCATTTTTACGCAGGCGACATGAAATTGGTATTAAATGATGAATTAATATCAAGACACGGCAAACCTGATGTGGTTATTACCGACCCACCAAGAGATGGCATGCATCCAGGTGTTGTTGAAAAACTAAACGAATTAGCTCCTAAAAGAATAGTTTACGTTAGCTGCAACACTGCAACCCAAGCTAGAGATATTGCATTGCTTTCAGAAAAATATAACGTCCTAAAAATACAGACTGTAGACATGTTTCCCCACACCCACCATGTGGAATCGGTAGCACTTCTAGAATTGAAGTAATTATTTTATATCTACGAATACAACTTTGTAGGAAAAGGACTTCTTTTCTTTGTTTTTGTTATAGACATTGCTCACTTTTACTTGATAGACTTGATCTTTTACTGGTATCTTGTCAAAGGTCCACACTATTGTATTTAACGCATAACCTTGCTCTTGTTTTTCTATGCTTACACGCAAAGGAACCCCATTACAAGTTACACTTATATTAGCACTTTTAAAGTCGGCTCCATCTAACGAAAAACTCCAACGATTTGGTGCAATTTGCAATGGAAAATAGTCTGCAGAAGGCCAAGCAACAAATTGACTATCATTAAAATTATTAAAGCTATTTTTTCCTGAGACAGAATTATCTTCTGTAGAAAAAACCTTTAAACACATAGCGTCCAAAGTACTTCCTAAGCCAAACACAGAGTTATACGGATTTAAAATCCAACGTCTATGACCACAAGCTCCATTACTTGCACCATTGTCGGTAACTTGCCCCATTAAAGCTCGATTAAAGCCATATCCCAATGACAAATTACTATTCCCTGCTTCCACGGAAGCTTCGTGCTTATAACACTTCCAATTGCGTGGAGGATGGTGATTTAATGCATCATTTGCTTCCATCATTAAAGCCGCTTGCTGACAAGCTGCTGCATAAGATGGATTCAAAATACATGAGTCGAATATCCCTGCCAATCTTCTCACATAATTAATTTGAGTTATAACGGCCAAATTGCCTAAATTGTTTAGTAATCCTGGAAAGCATTTCGAAGCATCTGGCATTTGTAAAAAATACAAATTCTCATCTGCATTTTTATACCGTTCCATCTGATTTTTATAATCACTTATTATTAATTGCTTTTTCATTGCTAATAATTTAGGATGTTGTGGAAACAATAGAAGGTCTTTGCTTAGAAGGCGTGAAAGGCTTGAATATTGCTTTCGAGTGAGCATACTTGACATTAATTTCAAGTCCTCCTCTAAAAGAATATTTTTAACTTGTGTGTTGTCGCTAATCTCTATAATCTCATTTAAATCTTTTTTGGTTTCTCCACTCTTTAGATTTGCAATTAATAAGCCATCTAAATTTTTCTTAATTTGAGTAAGGGCCAGTTTATCTTGAGGGAAAGCGGTAATGCAATAATTAATATACAACATGGCCAAATGCAATTCATTTTCCTTTTGCAAAAAACTCTCATTATACTTTACTGCCTCTAAGTAACTTAACTTTTGATAAAATTTACTTAAGTCTGTCCAATACGTAAAGACTTTTTTGTAATTAATATTTTGCCTTACCTTGTTTCTTACTAAGTACTTCAAGAAAAGTCTTTTACATGAATCCAACCTTACCTCGGCTTGAAACGCATTCAAATACTCTTTTAATGATTTGTACGCATCTATCATTTGATCAGTTTCAGACATTGTCAAATACTTATTAGCAATTAAGTAATCAACCCTTTTATGCAAGCCATGAATTGTAAATGCTGGAAAAATACTATCAATTGAATTTAAGTCCTTTCTATACTTCAATAAATCCTTCAAATCCGACTCGAAATTTAATACGGAGAATATACTTTCATATCCTTGTACCAAAGCCAAATACGTAGTTTCAGATTTTGGATAAATCTCCTTGGTCTTCCTTAACATTTGTTTCATCTTCCATGAAAGCCCCTGAGAAAAATACCGGTTCAACAATTCAACGTGATATTTCTCATTCTCAATAGATGATTTCTTGCCTTCTTTAAAATCATTGTAATTCCTATCCACAAGCTGTTCCAACAATACTATTGATTCTGCTTGCTTATTAAACTCCCAACAGGTATACCTAGCGAATAAAATAGAAGGCTTATAATCAACTTCGTTTAATTTAATATAAATCTTATCTGACTTTTCAAACTGCTCCGCACAATAGGATTCTGCAGCTTTTAAGCACTCAACTTCGAGTGTTTCAAATACTTCTGGATACTTCTCTTTAAAAAATGAATTCTTATCTTTTTTGTTAATCTTAACTGCAAGGCTTAAAGCCTTATCTAATGCGGTTTTTTGTTTCTCATGAAACTTGGAAAAATGGATAGCCAAATAAGACTTTAGTTGCCAAAAATAAGGATACAATTCCTCCCTATCACGTTCTAAATACTCATTTGATTTTTCTATACATTCTGTATAAAGTGCCTTCTCATACAATGCTCTTAACTTGGTATTTTCATCATATTGTGCATGAAGGCCAAAACTTAAAAACGAAAATAATAAAAATACAATTTTAAGTTTCATATAAACAAAACGCAATAGTCTTAAATTTCTTATGTAAGTTATTCTACTTCTGCTTCGATGTGAAGTATTTCCTTTATTGTATTTCTAGAAACTGCATGGTAAGAACTTTCTGCCTTCTCAAAAATAGCACGACCCATTTTTAATCCCTCAGGTGTTTTTGCAAAAGCTTCATATAAAGGTTTCAAGAATTTTCTCCTTCCAACATTTAAAAGATAGTTCTCTATAAATGGATTTGCTTTCGAATAATTATTCTCAATGCACAACAAATACCAATCACATTGAATTTCACTATTTGTGCTTTGAGACAAATGGTAGCTTGTGTCTAATTGTTCCATTAATCCTTTTACAGAATCAGCTTCTAGATTCCTGAAAAAATGCAACCAATGATGGGTGGTAAACCCTGTGGTATCAAATCCTTTTAAACTTTTACTTAAATTAACTTTCTCAGCAAATGCTTCAACTTTATTCAAATTTTGACTTACTATATTTGGACAATCCTTCGGCAATCCAACATCATAAATCCACTCATTCAAATTGATTTTTACACCAGGATTTTGTGCCAATAAATTCTCATTTAAATACTTGATGAATTCCTCAGTGTTAACTGTCTTCCACATGTAAGTATTAAAATATTTATTTAAAAATTGATCCCACTTCTGACGACCAACTTTCGCTTCTAACAATTTTAAAAACATGCATCCTTTAATATAGGCAATATCACTAACCCCATCATCTGGATTTCTTCCTTTTAAATTTAATTTTAACTTGGTATCACCAGGTGCATTGACCATTAGATCTTTTAAAGTCATTTTTAATTCCCCTAAACTTATGGTTGAAAGCATATCTGCATAGTCTTTTCCATAAATCTTTTCCATAATGCGTTCCTCAAAATAAACTGTAAAGCCTTCATTAAGCCAAAAATCATCCCAAGTATTATTGGTCACCAAATTTCCACTCCAGCTATGGGCCAACTCGTGAGCGACCAAAGAAACCAAACTTTTATCACCGGCAATAATCGTTGGTGTTGCAAAAGTTAAACGGGGATTCTCCATTCCACCAAAAGGAAAACTTGGAGGTAAAACTAATATATCATAACGACCCCAAGCATATTCACCATACAATTCACTTGCACTACTTATCATAGATGGCAAGGCTGTAAATTCATTGGCAGACTTTTCTAACATTCCTGGCTCCGCATAAACACCGCAATTATCTCCGAGCGACTTAAACTCAATATCTCCTACAGCCAATGCCATTAAATAGCTAGGAATTGGTTTGTCCATTTCAAATGTATATACCCCATCTTTAGTCTTATGCTGAGGATTACTTGCACTCATTAAGGCCATATATTTTGAGTCACAAGTTATTTTAGCATTATAAGTAAATCTTACAGCAGGTGCGTCCATGCATGGAATCCATGTTCTTGCTAAAATTGCTTGACTTTGAGTAAACAAAAATGGATTTCGCTTACCTGATGTTTGAGCTGGATCTAACCACATAAGGGCTTCGGCCTCTGGAATTGTATGGTAATAAACTGCTACCCTCTGCGTTTTTTTGCTAATTTCAATAACCAATGCTTGGCCTACAAACTTCTCTTCTTTCCCTAAACTCCATGGTGTATTGGTTGAATCCTCTAATTGTACTTTTTCAATTACTAATTGCTTAGTATCTAAAATTAAAAATTTTGAACCCATTGAATTATCAATGTCTAAAACAACTTTTCCTTCTAAAACCTTTTTGGTAAAATCAACATTCAGGTCTAAATACAAATGCTTTAGCTTAACAGAATCGTAATTCGAGAACGAATGGTTAAATACTTTAAGTGGCGGCATCTGTTTGATTTCAGTATGGGTACACGAACCCAAAAATAAAACGGCGATAATAAGCAGTAAGCTGGATAGTTTCTTCATTTATACTAGATTTGACAAAGATAATGCTTGTCAATAAAAACATTTAAAAATAATCAATGGTTTTACTACATTTGCCCTTCATAAAAAAAATGGTATCTTATTTGTAATAAGAAATCTAATTTATCGTTACAGAACAAATGAAAAGGTTATTATTATTGATTTTCACTTGTGCTTTTTTAAGTGCAATGGCCCAAACTGAAAGTGACCCTTTTGGATCTAGCTACAACTATGATTCAACAAGCTTTACGGATTCTTCATTCAGTGGTGAAACTACAATGTCAGAAAGCAACAATGAAATGCAAGCACCTACATATAAAAAATATGTTCGTTTCAAAGCGCCAATTGACACCATTACAGATTTAGTAACTTACATGGGCGTTGTGCCATTTACACCTATGGCAAATGACGTATACGATGGTGGTACTATTGACTCCTTATATTTACGTGCAAAGCTTTTCTTGATGAAAAGATATATTAAGGACTACAGAGCCCAAACTGGAAAGCCTCTTCTTTTCCCAAAAGAACTGCTGATTGAAGATATAAAACCCGATGGTGAAAATGGCAGAATAGTTATTAGACCAACCATTCCTCTTTACATTAAAAACAATAGTTTTTCTAACACACCTGCTGGAACACTAACTTTTAAAATCGAAATCCGTGTCAAAGAAGACAAATACAAGTATAAGTTCACAAACTTTGTACATAACACAGTTGAAAAAGGCACCGAAAAACAAATCAAAACTTACATTGAATTCTATGCTAACAATTCAAGAGGGTATAAAGGCACAGACCAATACTTACTTGCTGTTGACAGAATTGTAAAAGAGATTGTAAAAGAATTAGCTAAAGTAATGAAAGATCCAATCGTTATCGACCAGGACGCTTTCTAAACTCAAGCAATTATTTAATTTCCTCGTAGTCTATATACTCCCCTTCAGAGTCCTTACTTTTTGGTTTCTCGAAGTGTTTTTCCTTTTTTTCGACACGGCTGTCTAAATCATTGATTCTATCATTGAAATGCTTTTGTGCTTTATTGACCACAAAAAACATTTTCAAAAACTGCCAAATGGCATATATGATGAAGATATTAAATAGTAACTTTAGCAAAATAAAAATTATTTATGCAAAGGTAAATTATTTCAGGCATTGAGCAATAGTCTGCATCTTATTGTTAATTTCTAACCATTCATCTTCAGCAGAAGACATTGCATTGATTCCGGCCCCGGCATACAGCATCGCACCCTCTTGATACAATTCAGCACAGCGCAGATTCACAAACAAATTAAAGTTATTATTTTCATCAATTGCTCCCAAATATCCTGCATAAAAATTTCTGTCGAACCCTTCATTTTCTTTGATAAAATTTAAGGCTTCTTGATATGGCAAACCACAAATAGCTGAAGTTGGGTGCAGGTAAGATATTAAGTCTAAATCATCTTCTAATGATTTTGCTTCAATTGAATAAGGTGTTTTCAAGTGGGCTACAGTAGAAGCTTGTACAGAGCTCGTTTCATGGCTAGTAAAATTATACATTCTCTCCCTTAGGATACTCTCTATATAATCTTTAATTTGTTGATGTTCAATTTCCTCCTTTTCAGAATATACGCCTCTAGTCTCGGTGCCACCCAGAGCAACAGTCTGTAATTGATTTGCATTTCGCTCTAACAATAATTCAGGACTAGCACCTACCATTACCTTACCTTCTATCGAAGCTAAATATACAAATCCGCTAGGACTATTTTCTAGTAACGAGGTGTATACTTTTAAAATCTCCTTTTCTAGCTTTACCCATTTTTTGCCAGCCAAAACAACCTTATCCAATAAGCTTGATGATATTTTATTTTTAGCTAAATCTACAAGTTCCTTATAAGCTGAGTCACCCGTAGAAAGTTTATTGGAAGAATTTGGCAAAACAATGGAACTAAAAATACCCTGAAGTTCTGTCTCTTCAATGTTTACTAGTTCTCCATTTAGTGAGAACTTTTTTGCATCTCTTAAAAAAGGGGCAAAAATAAATTTGGACTTCCCTTCACCAGAACAAAACAATTGAATTTGTTTCTGATTGGGCAGCCTAAAAACAACTATATTTTGAGAAGGTGACAATTCCATTAACGAGCCATTACAGCCATGGTTAAACGACTAATATGAACCAATTTGCCTTCTTCATTTTCTATTTTAATTTCCCATACCTGTGTTGTATTACCAACATGCAAAGGTTTGGCAGTGGCATAAACCCAATTTCCTTCCATTACAGGACGAATGTGGTTGCCGTTCAGGTCTAAACCCAAAGCCACCAATTTACTGCGGTCAAACACCAAGTTAGCTGCCATGCTTCCAACGCATTCTGCCATAGCCAAACTAGCACCACCATTTAACATTCTAAGAGGCTGTACAGTTCTTTCATTAACTGGCATTTTCGCTTTTAAAAAATCACTCCCCAATTCGATAAACTCTATGCCCAAATATTCAACCATAGTATTTTTGCAATAGTCATTAAGCGAAGCAAGTTCTATATTTGCAGGCTCATAAAAGATGGATTTCATAATAAACGATAAAGACGCGAAGATAGGAAAAACGATTCATTTGATTCGACATGGTCAAACAGATTTTAACCTTAAAAACATCATCCAAGGAAGCGGTATTGATAGTGATTTAAATGAAAACGGATTACTTCAAGCTTCTAAATTTTATCAAACTTACAAAAGCACTCCCTATAAACATGTTTATACTTCTCAATTAAAAAGAGCAATACAAAGTGTAAATAATTTTATCGAAGACGGCGTTCCTCATTCATCTCTTGAAGAGTTAAATGAGATAAATTGGGGAATTATGGAAGGTAAAATTCAAAATCCTGAAACCGTAAAGCTATACCATGAAACCATAAGCAATTGGAAAAACGGCATACTCAATCAATCTGTTGAAGGTGGTGAAACACCATTAGAAATGTACCAAAGACAAGCAAAAGGTTTAGAACTACTGATGAACAAACCACCAGAAGAGGATATAATTCTAATTTGCATGCATGGTAGAGCGATAAGAAGTTTCTTGTGTTTACTTACTGCTACCCCACTTCAAGAAATGGAAAATTGGGACCATAGCAACTTGTGTTTATATACGTTGAAATTTAATGGTAAAAACTTTGATATAATACAAGGAAACGACACCAGTCATTTAGTTTAATCTCGAAATCTCATTAATTCTATTAGCATCTAGTTTTAGAAATGTAAACAACAGCATACTAAAACTGATTAATGAAGACCCTCCATAGCTCATAAAAGGAAGTGGAATTCCTATTACCGGCAAAATCCCAATTGCCATACCAATATTCACAAAAAAGTGAAAAAACAAGATTGAAGCAGTGCTGTATCCAAACACCCTGCTAAACACATTTTTTTGGCGCTCTGCCAAGTAATATATCCTACCAATTAGCAACAAATAAATTGCAATAAATAAGGTTGAACCAACAAAGCCGTACTCTTCTCCAACCGTACAAAATATAAAATCTGTGTGTTGCTCTGGCACTAACTTAGCCTTTGTTTGGGTTCCATTGTTAAAACCATTTCCAACCCACCTACCTGCACCTATACTAATTTTTGATTGTCTGACATTATAGCTATAGTCTCGTTTAGATTCAGACTTGTCTTTTTCTTTAGATTTCTCAAATTTAAAAATACTAAATCCTTTAGATTTCTTGGCATAATACTCATCTACATCCTGGTTTAATGTAACCAATATCCTTTGTTGTTGATGGGGCTTCAAGATTTTCGCAAACACAAAATCCAAACTAAGCACATAAAAACTGGAAGCTAAAAACACCGTTAATGCTAAAAAAACAAGCTGTTTTCTAGCACGGTTAAAATATGTAAATAAGCCGC
Organism: Bacteroidia bacterium; assembly: GCA_030158725.1. GTDB lineage: Bacteria > Bacteroidota > Bacteroidia > NS11-12g > UBA955 > JABMMZ01. The sequence goes on along the minus strand of JAOASJ010000119.1, from coordinate 27,035 downwards.
AAATAATTAATAAGGCAATGATAATTTGAATAGACGGTAGCAGTATGGTAATTACAAATATCGTCAGCAAGTAAACCCCTAAAATTAACCACCAACCAGATAGACCTTCTCTAAATAAAACCAAAACAAAACAACCAAAAACCAAAGCAGATCCTGTATCATTTTGCAAAAGTGTCAGCAACATTGGAAACAATATGATACCAAAGCTTATTAGTATATTTCTTTTCCCTTCAAATTTAACATCGAATGTGCCCAAGAATTTAGCTAAGGCAAGTGCTGTAGCATATTTTGCGAATTCACTCGGTTGTAGTTTAAACGAACCTATTTTAAACCAAGCTTGTGCTCCTTTATTGAACGAACCAGTGGCCAATAAAACCAACAACAAACCTATCACAACAATGTAAATCCCATAAGCTGAGAAATTAAAGAATTTATAGTCAGTTAATAGAATTAAGAATACAATGATGGCACTTATACCGATAAACAAAATTTGCTTACCATATTCTTTAGAGAAATCTAGTTTCAAGACTTCATCTACACCACTATTGGCAGAGTAGATATTTATTGCCCCAAATAAGACAATAAGAATATACAGTATAACGCTCAACCAATCTATATGTAGTTTCTCTTCCATTACTTAGTTTGGTTTTGCAATAATTACTGAGTCTTTAACTGTACTCGTCTTACCTGTCAAGTTGGCTTTCATCATCCTATCAAGCATATCTGGTTTCTGTGTTGGCACAGTTCTATCTTTAGCCAAATAACGTTCAATCATTAAATTCGCAATGGGCGCAGCATAATCGGCACCAAATCCTCCATTTTCAACAATAACACAAATTGCAATCTTAGGATTATCTCTAGGAGCAAATGCAATAAATATTGAGTGGTCCTTGCCATGAGGGTTTTGTGCAGTTCCTGTTTTAGCACAAATACTTATTCCAGGTATCCCTGTTCTGCTTGCTGTACCACCAGGTGAACAAACATTTGCCATTCCTGCTATTATTGTATCAAAATACATAGAATTAACCATTGTATAATGCCTTTGTTTGAAACTTGGCGGCACAAAATGTTGATCCCCAATTGATCTGACAACATGCGGGGTGTAATAATATCCTCTATTTGCAATAATGGCAGCAATATTGGCCATTTGCAAAGGCGTTAATCCTATTTGACCTTGCCCTATAGACATGGAAACGACATTGGATGAACGCCAGTTTTTGCCAAATTCATGCTCAAACCAAGATGGTTTTTTAACAATTCCTCTCGACTCCTCAGGCAAATCTATTCCTGTGTTAACCCCAATACCAAAACTATTTAAATACTGTGTCCATTTAACATAGGCATCTTGAACTGAATTGTATCTTGGATTGTCTAGTATACTTCTGTAAACATAACAATAATATGCATTACAACTTTTCGTAATACTGTTTTTCAAGTCCAATGGAGAGCCATGTGCATGGCATCCAACAGTTATTGAACCCATATGGTAACCACCATGGCAAGGGTATTTAGTATCTGGCGTTAAAACACCTTCTTGCATACCAATTAAGGCTTGCACTGTTTTAAATGTTGAACCAGGAGGGTAAGGTGCTTTCAAGGCACGATTAAACAAAGGTTTAGAAGGATCTAACAACAAAGAAGCAAAGTTTTTATTACGTCTTTGTCCAACCAGTAAGTTAGGGTCATAATTCGGACTATTAACAATACTTAACACTTCACCAGTTGATGGTTCTATTGCGACGATAGAACCTATTTTATTCGCCAATAGCTGTTCGCCAAAGACCTGAAGATCTAAGTCTATCGCTGATATAACATTCTGACCTGCTGATGGCAAACTGTCAAATTTTCCTCCAGCAAAACTACCTTGTTGCTTGCTGAACTTATCTACTAATACAACCTTTTTACCTTTCTTTCCACGTAGGTAAATCTCATATGACTTTTCTAAACCAGTAATTCCTTTGATATCTCCTGGTTTATAGTACTTATCAAGTGTCAATTGTTTCTCCGTGACCTCACCCATATATCCCAGCAAATGCGCGGCACCATTAATATTATAGCGTCGGTCAATCTTTGTTTCTATATAAAACGCTGGAAATTGATAAATGATTTCTTGTAATCTTGTATAAAGATGAAAAGGCAAATTTTTATAAATAACGGAAGCTTCTCTTGGATTGTATTTTGTAGCCTTTTTTAACCTTTTATTAAATTCAACGGTATCAAGCATTAACTCATTACAAAGTGCAACTTTATCAAAATCTTTGGCCTTTTGTGGAACAACCATTAAATCATAAACAGCATCATTATAAACCATGAGTTTCCCATAACGATCAACAATAGTTCCCCTTGCTGGATAAATCGTTATTTCATTAGATCCGTAAGCTTGGGCCTTATAATAATTAGAAGTATCAATGATTTGCAAATAAAACAGCCTGCTTATAAAAATAATTCCTATAAGGACCAAAATCCCAATAAAAACATACAGCCTATTGCTTTTTTCCATAACCTAGTTTCTTGCTGGTTTATAAATCAAGTTCTCTAGCAATAGTATCAAAGCAAATGCTATAAATGTGCTGCACACAAAAGACGGCAACAAACGTGTGAAGAAATTATGGCCGTGCGATTCAATGAGTAAAAATAAAAAATGATAAATGGCTGTAAATGTTAGAAAATAAGTCCATTTCCAAACCTGTCCTTTTTTTGAAGTCCATATCTGGTTGTCCTCGTCACGGGCGCCTATTACGTTCTCTAAATCTCTTGTAGCATAGAATCTAGAGAATCCAATTAAAGTACTCACTGCTGCGTGTATTCCCCAAGATTGAAAAAACACATCAAACAAGAAACCTGATAAAAATGAGATTAAAATCAACCAGGAATGTTGCATGGACGAAGGCAATAAAAGCACAAACATTACAATAAGTTGTGGCTGAAATAAAAATCCATAATAATTGCCAATGAATATATTATTGAGAATAAACAATTGCACAATTACAATTAAAAAAAACAATCCTAAATATTTCAGTATTGACAGTATCATTTTACATTCAAGTTCTTTTTGTTTAACTCAGCTTCTAACTTTTCTATTTCGTCTTTGAATAAATCAATAACAATATAAACTGTTTGAATTTTACCAAAATTCACAGCTGATTTAACTTTAATATCGTAAAAGGTTTCAGTGGTTCTAGACTTTAAACTTTCAATTACCCCAATAGGTATATTTTCTGGAAAATTCTTTGAATAAGGACTCGTCACAATATGAAATCCAACTTTTAATGGCTCATATTTATTGATGTTCTCTAAATTTAAATAATTGGGGTCTTTGCCATTCCAAATCACAGTACCTTTTGTGTCATTAAGTTCCTTTATTTTAGGAACTACTTTAAACCCTTCTGTGTTTAAGACTGAAACAGCTATGGAATAATTGTCCGAAACTTCTACTATGGTTCCTACTACCCCCTCAGGACAAAAGACACCCATACCTTTCTCAATACCTGAACTTTTGCCTCTATTGATAGTGATAAAATTATTCTGTCTATTGGTTGAGTTGGTTATTACCTGAGCTGGAAAGTACTTATATCGCTGTTTGAAAACTGTATCGTTGATTTCAAAAATCTTCTTTGATTCAACTACATAGTTTGAGCGAAGTTTTCTTCTTAAATCGATATTCTCGTTGTACAAAGCTTGATTCTTTGTAAACAAGCCAAAATAATCAAATATAGAGCTGTTGGCCTCGTGAAGCGATAAACTTAACTTTCTAGTATTGCTGTAATAAAAAGCTGTTTGATACGTATTAAACCTAATAATGGCAATAATACTTAAGATTTCAAGTAATAAAAATAACAAGACATGAAGCTTGCTCTTAAGGTACTTGAATATAGAATTCATCTATCAAGAATTCATTAAAAATTTAAATTTACCGATGTTCTTCAGGGCAATTCCAGTACCCCTTACAACTGCTCTTAATGGATCTTCTGCAATATGAACAGGTAATTTTGTTTTTGCAGCTAAACGTTTATCTAATCCTCTTAATAGAGCACCACCACCCGTTAAGTAAATGCCAGTTTGGTAAATATCAGCGGCTAATTCCGGTGGTGTATTTTCTAAAGCTTTTAAAATTGCTTCTTCAAGTTTTACAATAGACTTATCTAAAGATAGGGCAATTTCAGAATAAGATACAAAAACTTGTTTTGGAATACCTGTCATTAAATCTCTGCCATATACAGCATAATCCTCAGGCGGATTGTCTAGTTCTGTCAAAGCAGAACCAACATTGATTTTAATTTTTTCAGCAGTTCTTTCACCGCACAAAAGGTTGTGCTGGCGTTTCATGTATTCAGAAATGTCCATATTGAACTCATCTCCTGCAACACGAATTGATTGATCACAAACAATACCACCTAAAGCGATAACAGCGATTTCACTGGTTCCTCCTCCAATATCAATAACCATGTTGCCCATAGGCTCAGTTACGTCTATCCCAATCCCTACAGCTGCTGCCATTGGTTCGTGTATCATGTACACTTCTTTACCACCGGCTCTATCTGCACTATCTTTTACAGCTCTTTTCTCTACTTCAGTGATTCCAGAAGGAATACAAATTACCATTCTTAACTGAGGTGAGAAAGTACTTCCATTTTTGTTGATTTTTTTAATCATGCCGCGAATCATGTGTTCTGCAGCTTGAAAATCCGCGATAACTCCATCCTTCAAAGGACGAATTGTTTTGATGTTGTCATTTTCTTTTCCAAACATCTGCATCGCTTCGTGCCCGATAGCAATCACCTTGCCGGTGCTGCGCTCAATCGCAATTATTGAGGGCTCGTCCACAACTACTTGGTCTTTATGAATGATTAATGTGTTTGCAGTTCCTAAGTCTATTGCAAGTTCCTGTGTGAAAAAATTAAACCATCCCATTTCTTGAATTAAGTAATTATTGCTGTTGCAAAGTAAACATAAAAACCATAAACAATTTGATTTTTATTTATATTTTTTTTAAGATTATCTTTAAATTTAGCAATAAATGGCATAAAATTTGATAATAGTAGTCGAAATGGAAACTCCAACAGAAAGCAAAATCATAAAAAGAAAACCTGGAAGGCCATCAACTAATGACTCCAGAAGAAAAGAAATACTAGAAAAATCTACAGAGTGTTTTATAAAATTTGGTTTCAACAAAACTACTTTAGATGAAATCGGTGATTCAATAGGTTTTAACAAAGCTGCATTATATTATTATTTCAAAAACAAGGAAGAACTTTTTGTTCAAGTAGTTAATAACCAACTTACTATAGGATTAGACAAATTACAATCTGACATTTTAGATATGCCAGATGATGAAGCTAAAATCTTAAAATACCTTTGGAATAGAACTCAAGTTTATACCAATTTGATTAAATTAACTAGTCTTTCTAGTGAAAACATATTGGACCTTAACAATACTTTTGAAGAAATATATGCTCCATATAAGAAATTAGAAATCAACTTCATTAAAGGCATTTTGTCAAAAATTAATAAGAGCAAAACCAATTCTGAACATGACAACTTTGCAGAACTAGTTTTAGATTTAGTTAATGCAGTTGGATTATCTGCCTTATTGGTAAGAAATATTTCTAATCAATCTCAGTTTCTTGAGCAATACAATATCAAGAAAGAGACTATTGTTAAGATGATGCTTAAAGCATACAACGTATAAAGTTAAATAAATACCAATTAATGGCATCCATTTCAACAATGAGAGCTATTGGATTTATTTGCCTTCTGTTGTTAACGAATTCGTGTTCAAATAAGAAAAAAATCTCTCCAAATACAAATTTGGAGATTGTCCTTTTTGAAGACTTCGACTCCTCCATTTTAAAATCTCTAAAACTAGATATCCAAAAGTTTTACGGTATAAAAACCGTTTCAAGTGAATCTAAACAAATGCCAATTTCTAGTTATTACAAACCTAGAAACAGATTCCGTGCCGATAGCTTAATCAGATATTTAAACTCTTGCAAAAAGCATAGTGAAAACCTAGTATTAGGTTTGTGTGCAAAAGACATTTCTGTTTCTATTCACAATGCAAATGACTGGGGTGTATTTGGGTTTGGTTATTGCCCAGGGAACTCTTGCATAGCATCAAGTTTTCGTTTAAAAAAAGACATAAAGCCAGGCTATTATACGAGATTGAAAAATGTGGTACTTCATGAATTAGGTCACAATCTTGGACTTGTACATTGCCAAGACACCATTTGCCTTATGGTTGATGCAAAAGGCAAAATGAGCAGTATTGAAGGTGCAAATAGAAAATTATGTGTAAATTGCCAGCAAATTATAGATGGCAAATAATCACGCATTATTAAAAATACAATCATTTCTGAATGCATCGCTTAAGCATCGACTTTCCTATATTTTTGCTTTTGCTTCAATCATACTTTTTAACGGATTAGCAAAACTATTTGAAAATTTATTTGGCGATGCTGATGGCGTTATTACTGGCCAAATGCGTTTTACCCTATTTGACATAAATATCATTTTATGTACATGGTTTTTACTTAGCTTATATTTCAAATCTTCAAGAATTTCTGACATTGATATCTCAAAAAAATATTGGGCTCTGATTTTTGGATTTGGATTAATACTTAGAATACTAATGGCTATACTCGGCCATAATTTCGATTTAGAATCCTATGAAATAGTAGCTGATATTGTTCTTGATGGGAATAGTGTTTATGCCAATACGGCAAGGTACAATTATGGTCCAATATGGGCTTATGTATTAGCGGGACTAAAACTTCTTGCAAGCATAGGTTCATACAATCAAACACTATTTCATGTATACATAGTTGTTTGCTTATTCTTAGCTGAGGTCTTTTTATACAGGGCAATTTTCAAGCAAACCAAAAACAATTTATTAATTCTTTTATTGCTATTCAATCCAATAAGCATTGTAATTATTGGTCACCATTCACAGTTTGATATAATAGCAATTTGTATAGCTTACTACGCTTATTTAAATTTAAAAGAAAAGAAATACAATCTAGCAATATTATTGTTAGGCATATCTTATAGCGTTAAGCATATCATGGTATTCTTACCTTTAATGTTACTTTTTAATCAAGAAATTTCAATAAAAGAAAGAATAAAAATTCTTACAATACCTGCTCTAATTTTTGCAATAAGTTTTTTGCCATTTTACAATGATTTCGAAGCAATAAAAACAAATGTATTATCTTATCAATTTAATAACAACCAAACCTTTTTAAAGCACTTTCTTGACCTTGTTATTCCTGGTTTTATTACCAAAATGGGCCTTTTCAAAATACTTCCAATATTCACTGGATATAAATTCATTTGGTTGTTAATTTTTCCTTGCTTAGCCTTTTATGCTTATAAATGGAAAAACAAAGACATATTCAGTATTTATTTGCTCTGCGTCGTTGCAACCTCACTTGCAATCAGCGAACAGTATTTCCTTATTCCTTTAACTGCAGTATTTGTGTACCGTAAATATATATTCTCATGGATATATGTCTTTTTAGCCTCTTACTATATCCTATTTGTCTCGTTTAACAACACCGCAAAATACTTCTCTCTTAAGTCTATTGGTATAGCTCTAGATTTTGAATGGTATCAAATTGGATTTGCACAAGTTCAATTGTGCCTATGTTTGCTCTTAGCCCAAATACTCTATAACAGCTATAAGCAAAATCAAATTTCTAATTAAAGTAAGATACTTTTAATTACCTCAGCAATTCTGTCAGTACTTTTCCCGTCCCATAAAGGAGGAATCTGTCCTTTTTTATAGGTGCCAGAATTTATTTCATCAATTCTTTTTTGCAAAGCTTCCATCGTATATTCTACCAACACATTGCTTCCCAAATCAACTGTACTAGGGCGTTCAGTGTTATTTCTCAAGGTCAGACAAGGCACTTGGCGATAGGTAGTTTCTTCTTGTATTCCGCCACTATCCGTAACAACAAATTTGCAATTTGCGGTTAAATTTTGAAACGCAAAATAATCCATAGGTTCTGAAAATATCAATCCATCTAAATTTGCAATGGATTCCCATAACTCAAATTGCTTTAATCTATTAACTGTCCTTGGGTGAATAGGGAATACCAATTTTGTGGTTTTGCAGATGTTCTTAATCATTTCAATTAAAACTTCTAAGCCAGCCTTGGTATCAACATTTGAAGGTCTGTGCATGGTCATTAATACAAATTCACCTTTTTCCAATCCCATAGTTTGCATAATTTGACTTTTATTTACCTCTTCATCAAATTCAACCAAACTATCGATCATGGTATTTCCAACAAAAAACACATTCCCATGGTCTTTACCCTCTGCTTTCAAATGATCCAATCCACTTTGTTCTGTAACAAAGTAATAATCTGAGATTTCATCGGTCAACAAACGGTTTATTTCCTCTGGCATTTCACGGTCAAAACTTCTTAATCCACTCTCTAGATGTGCTACTTTAATACCCATTTTATTTCCTGTTAATGCTGCTGCAAACGTGCTGTTTACATCACCTACTACTATTAACAAATCTGGTTGATACTCCAGACAAACTTTTTCGACACCCAACATAACATTGGCCATTTGACTATTTGGTGAACCTTGTCCTATGTTAAGCATAAAATCAGGTCTTAAATCAAACTGATCAAAAAATACTTGGCTCATCTTTTCATCAAAATGCTGACCAGTATGAACAAATTTCACTTCTAACTCAGGATGATTAGCAATTACTTTTTTAAAGCGTGTTACTTTAATAAAATTGGGTCTAGTACCCACTACAATAAGGATTTTTTTCAAAAGAATAATGTTTTTTTCCGCTGCGAAATTAAGTAAATATGTCTTTAAATATACATTATTCAGTTTAAGGCAGTACCTTTGCACGTTAGAAGACTTAACAATTATCTTAAAAAAAATGTTAAATATCGTTTTATTCGGACCTCCAGGAGCTGGAAAAGGAACTCAATCTCAAAAGCTTGTAGACACTTTTAACTTGGTGCACTTATCTACCGGTGATATTTTTAGATTTAATATTAAAAATGAAACTGATTTAGGTAAATTAGCTAAATCATATATAGATAAAGGCAATCTTGTGCCAGATGAGGTTACCATCAATATGCTTGAAGCTGAAGCAGAAAAATACCCAGAAGCAAAAGGTTATATTTTTGATGGCTTCCCAAGAACCACAGCACAAGCGCAGGCCTTAGATAAATTCTTAGAATCTAAAGGCACATCCATAACAATGATGTTGGCTTTAACTGTTGATGAAGAAGAATTAACTAAAAGACTTTTACTTAGAGGAAAAGACAGTGGAAGAGCCGACGATATAGACGAAAATATAATCAGAAACAGAATCAATGTATACAACGAACAAACTGCTGTTGCAGCAGACTATTATGCCAATCAAAACAAATACCACGGCATTGACGGCGTTGGAAGTATTGACGACATCTTCAATAGACTTAAATCAATCATTGTTGAACAAAGTCACTAACGGAAATTTACTTAATTCCGTAAAGCCATGCTAGATTCAAATTTTATAGATTACGTAAAAATCTTTTTCAGAAGTGGAAAAGGTGGTAAAGGTAGTGCTCACTTTCACCGTGCAAAAGGTCTTCCTCAAGGTGGCCCTGATGGCGGTGACGGCGGAAAAGGCGGTGATATTAGACTAAGAGGCAATGCCCAATTATGGACTTTGCTGCATTTGAAATACCGCAAACACGTGCATGCTCAAGATGGCGACCCAGGTGGATCTGCATTATGTACAGGTGCATCAGGTAAAAATGAAGTAATTGAAGTTCCTCTAGGAACTATTGCAAAGGACGAAGAAACAGGTAAAGTATTATTTGAAATCACCAAAGATGGTGAAGAAAAAGTACTTCTAAAAGGTGGACGTGGCGGTTTAGGTAATACCCATTTTAAAACTGCAACGAAACAAGCCCCAACTTATGCCCAACCAGGTGAAGATAGTCTTGAAGGTTGGAAAATCCTTGAATTAAAAGTACTAGCAGACGTTGGTCTAGTTGGTTTTCCAAATGCTGGAAAATCTACTTTATTGTCTGTTATGTCTGCAGCCAAACCAAAAATTGCCAATTACCCTTTTACAACCTTAGTTCCAAATCTTGGAATGGTTGAATACCGAGATTACCGTTCATTTGTTATGGCCGATATTCCAGGTATTATTGAAGGCGCTCACGAAGGAAAAGGTTTAGGACACAGATTCCTTAAACACATTGAAAGAAACGCCTTGCTTTTGTTTCTTATACCAGCAGACAGTAAAGACATTAAGGCTGAATATAAAATTCTTTTAAACGAATTAAAAGCATTTAACCCTGAGTTGCTTCAAAAAGAACGCGTTATTGCAATCACAAAATGTGATATGATGGATGATGAGTTAATGGGTTTAATGAAGAAAGATTTAAAAAGCATGAAACCCCTATTTATTTCGGCTGTAGCAGGACTTAATCTTCAAGAGCTTAAAGACACCCTTTGGGAAAAAATTAAGCACGGAAAAGAAGAATGGAGCTAAGCTCAAAACGATAAAAACAAAAAATCCCGAAACAATGTTTCGGGATTTTTTTATAATGAGGTTTTAAGTGTTTATGATTTCACGAAAGTTGAACTGGTCGAACCTTTTTCGCCTTGAACAACAATGGTATACAATCCTGAAGTAAAATTGCTAACATCAACTTTAGCGCTATTCTCAAATGCAGATTCAAATACTAATTGACCTTGTGCATTGTATACTTTCAAATCAGCCTTTCCAATAAGTGGATTATTAATATTTACGAAATCATTTACTGGATTAGGATATACATTCAAAAGTGTGCGCATGCTGCTTGAAACACCAGTAGGTGCCCATCCTTGCGCATTAATGTATACATCTTTAAAATCCAATGGATTGTTTGCTCTTGAAAAACGAACTACAAAAGAACCATTGCCTCTTATATTCTTGGTGTAAAAATGAAAAGATAATATACCAGTATCACCTGCACCACTAAAAGCAAAAGAATCACTTGAAATTTCTGGACCTCTACAAGATAAAATATCACATATTGCAGTTGACCATTCAGTACTTGGTAGACTTACATTAAATCTATTCCACTTAACTGTCTCTGGTGCTGGAGCCTTACTTCTAATAACAGTATGGGCGTAAATATCAGAAAAATCAGAAGAACTTGCTCCGACAAAGCCATAAGCATATAAGGTATCTTCATCAATTGTAAATTGGGCGTTGGCATTTAATCCAACTAAAGCAATAATAATTAGCGTAATTTTTTTAAACATAAGGCAAAGTTACTAATTTTTAAATAAAAATTATTTAATTTTAAAACTTATGTCTAAACTTTTGACAGAATGTGTTAACATACCCAAAGATATAAAATCGACCCCTGCAGCAGCATAATCCTCAATATTTTCTAATGTTATACCACCAGAAGCTTCGGTTTCGCATTGACCATTTATTATTTGAACTGCCTCATTTACCAATTCTGGACTAAAATTATCCAACATAATTCTTTGTATAGGCAATACACTTAAAGCTTGCTTAACTTCTTCCAAATTGCGTGTTTCTACTTCAATGCCTAAATCTAAATTATTTTCGATTAAGTAATTCTTTGCCTTCTGAATCGCTGGAACAATGCCACCGGCAACATCAATATGGTTATCTTTTAACATAATCATATCAAACAAACCAAATCTATGGTTCATACCACCACCAACCAAAACTGCCCATTTTTCAAGTATTCTAAGATTCGGTGTGGTTTTTCTTGTATCCAATACTTTGGTTTGATATGTTTTGATTTTAGAAGCAGCCAAATTGGTTACACTGGCTATTCCACTCAATCTTTGTAAAATATTCAAAAGTAGTCTTTCACTTCTTAATAAAGCTTGTGCATTGCCAACTACATCAAAAGCAATTTCTCCCTTTTTCAAATAATCACCGTCATTGAAATAGGCATTAATTGTGCAATTGGGGTCATTAAGCCTTAAAATTTTATAGGCTATGTTCAACCCTGCAACAATACCATTGTCCTTAAAGATTAAACGGGCATGGGAAACTCTGTCCTTTTCAATACTTGAAAGTGATGAATGATCGCCATTACCAATATCTTCTCTTAATGCTTGTTCAATTATTTGAAGCACTTCGGCTGATTCGCTTATATCCTTAAAATTTGTATTCATAAAAAAAGTACTGCAAATTAACGCAGTACTTTTCAAATTATAATTTTAGAATTGTTCTTTTTATACAATTTTAAACTCATTGATTAAAAATGTTCCCCCTTTTAGGCTTCCAACAACTGAAACTCTATAAGTCCCGGTCTTTGTTGTCAAGCTTATAACAAACATTGTATTGGTAGTCCCAGATGTCTCATGGGTCACTGTTGCTTTTATTGGGGTGTTGTTTCTGAAAAAATTATCTAATACAATTTTTGCTTGCTCTTTAGTTGAAATACCAGAAGAAGAAGGAGTCAACAACTCTATGCTAGAATTAAACATACTCACTAAATCAACTGTATTTGCAGTTTGTATCGCTTGTGCAACACGAGAACTCTCGTTTGTCGCTTTAACGGCATTAGTACTCAATAAAGCAAAGGCGATTATTATAAAACTTTTCATCATTTGTATAGATATTTACATAAATCATGCCAAAGGAAAATTTAAATATTTCTCAATTAGCAATAAGCTTTTTTAATTGTTTCTTAAGAACCTCTATCTGGTCACGGAACCTAGCTGCTTCAATGAACTCCATGTCTTTAGCTGCACGGTTCATAGAGCGCTCTGTTTCTTTTATTGCCTTTTCAATTCCTGCCTTATCCATGTAACTGAATACCGGATCTGCCGCTTGATCAAATTGATCTTTTGCTTGCGCATAGGCCATGTGGTCTTCTGCCTTTTTAACATCAGCCACACTAGTTTCCTTCATAATCTGATCTATTGATTTCACAACCGATGTAGGCCTAATTCCATGAAGGGTATTATAAGCTATTTGTTTTTCTCGTCTTCTTTCTGTCTCATCAATAGTCTTTCGCATACTATCCGTCATGCGGTCAGCATACATAATCACTTTTCCATTTTCATTTCTTGCCGCACGACCAATGGTTTGCACCAAACTCGTTACACTTCTTAAAAAGCCTTCTTTATCTGCGTCTAATATGGCAACAAAACTTACTTCTGGTAAATCAAGTCCTTCTCTTAATAAATTTATACCTATCAATACATCAATTACACCCAATCTAAGATTTCTTAGAATCTCAACCCTGTCCAAAGTTTTCACTTCACTGTGTATGTATTGACATTTGATTCCTAACTTGCTCATGTATTTGGCAAGTTCTTCACTCATTCTCTTTGTTAAAGTTGTTACTAAAACTCTTTCACCACGCTTAACACGCTCGTCTACTTCATCCAATAAATCGTCTACTTGATTGGTGCAAGGTCTAACCTCAATAATTGGATCTAACAAGCCTGTAGGTCTTATTAACTGTTCTACAACAACGCCTTCTGATTCTTGAATCTCGAAGTTTGATGGAGTCGCACTAACATATATAACCTGGTTTATCATACCAATAAACTCCTCCCACTTCAATGGCCTATTATCCATTGCAGCAGGCAATCTAAATCCATAATCTACTAGATTAATTTTTCTGGCCCTATCGCCGCCATACATCGCTTTAATCTGTGGCATACTTACGTGACTTTCATCAACCACCAATAAGAAATCTTTTGGGAAGTAATCCAACAAACAAAATGGCCTTTCACCTGTCTGTCTTCTATCCATGTAACGGCTATAATTTTCAATTCCGCTACAATACCCAAGTTCGCGCATCATTTCTAAATCAAAGTTAACGCGCTCTTCTAATCGTTTTGCTTCAAGATTTTTACCCTGAGATTTAAAATACTCCATTTGAAGAACCAAATCATCTTGAATTTCATATATCGCTTGGTTTAATCTCTCTTTAGGTGAAACATATATATTGGCAGGATAAATTGCAACATCTGAAAACGTATTTAAAATCTGCCCATTGGCAGGATCAAATGATTGTATCTCTTCAATTTCATTACCGAAGAAGGATATTCTATAGGCAAAATCATTATATGCCAAATAAACATCTACAACATCTCCCTTTACTCTAAAATTTCCTCTTTTAAATTCATCCGTTGTGCGGCTGTATAAGCTATTTACCAACTCATGTAAAAATGCATTTCTTGCAATAACTTGTCCTTTGCTTACTCGGATAATACTGTTTTCATAATCAGCGGGATTCCCTGCACCATAAATACAACTAACTGAAGCCACAATAATCACATCCCTCCTACCGCTCAACAATGTTGATATGGTTTTAAGACGCATTTTTTCTATTTCTTCGTTAATTGCTAGGTCTTTTTCAATGTAAGTTCCAGTGCTAGGAATAAAAGCCTCAGGTTGATAATAGTCGTAATAACTTACAAAATATTCAACCGCATTATTGGGAAAGAAATGACTAAATTCACTGTACAATTGGGCAACCAAAGTCTTGTTGTGACTCAAAACCAAAATAGGCCTTTGTACCTCTTGAATGACATTGGCTATTGTAAAAGTCTTACCACTACCGGTTACACCGAGCAATGTTTGAGCATGTGCTCCCTGTTCAAGGCCTTTTACAAGTAGTTTAATAGCCTGCGGCTGATCTCCTGTTGGTTTAAATGGCGATTGAATCTCAAATTTAGACATACCCTATGAATATAAATTAAAACAGTAAAAACGAGATTTAATAATCTTGAAAAAGGATATTATCCTTGTTCTAATCTGAAGCGCTCTCTTCTTAGTTCACTAAAGCCTAGTGGATTTGATTTTAAAGTATCAATATTATTTCTTTCCTTAAATATATCAATAGCAGCAAACACTGCATTTGTAAAACTTAACTGAGATGCGATTCCTTTTCCTGCAATATCGTATGCGGTTCCATGATCTGGGCTGGTTCTTAAAACCGGCAAACCGGCTGTAAAATTAACCCCATCTTCAAATGCAATTGATTTAAATGGTATCAAACCTTGATCGTGGTACATGGCAATAACCATGTCAAAATTATGGTATGATTTCATTCCAAAGAAACCGTCTGCACTATAGGGTCCAAAGCAGAATATATCCATAGACTTTGCTTCTTCAATTGCAGGGATAATTGTATCCTTCTCCTCTGAGCCTATTGCACCTTTATCACCATTATGGGGATTTAATCCCAATACTGCTATTTTTGGTTTTACAATACCAAAATCACGTTTAAGACTCTCGTTTGCAACCTTCAATTTTGCCAATATAAGCTCTTTCTTAATTGCAGCTGAAACTTGGCTCAATGGTAAATGTTCGGTCAAAAGTCCAACGCGAATATCATCATTGTACAAAACCATTAACGATTCTTTAACGCCCAATGCTTCGGTAATATGAGAAGTATGACCAGTAAAACCTTTAGCCGTTTTAATGCTCGATTTATCTACTGGTGCAGTAACCATTGCATCTAATTTATTGGCTTTTGCATCTTGAAGCATTCTGTCTATAGCTAGTAATGCCTCAGCACCTGCTTTTTCTGACTGAATTCCATATTGAACTTCAAAAGCTTCATTACTGCTTGATATCAAATTTAATTGATCTTCCTTTGCTTCAGATACATCTTTAATCAATACATAGGCAGGTTGTTCAAGACCTAAAGTTTTTTTACAAAAGGCAAATGATTTAGGGTTTGCATACAACACAGGAATGCAATGATCAAATAGCATGAAATGTTCAAAAGCTTTTATTATCACTTCTAATCCAACGCCATTGGGATCGCCTTGACTAATGCCTATAATTGGTTTTTTCATCTTACTTCGTTTTTTGACTTTGTTTTACTAAAAAATCTATCATTAGTCTAACACCTACACCTGTTCCTCCTTTTGGTTTGTATGCATCAGTTGCGTGATTAAAGGCTGGGCCAGCAATATCAAAGTGCATCCAAGGGTAATCTGTAAAATGTTCTAAAAATTTAGCAGCACTTATTTGACCGCCTTCACCTTTCCCCAAATTACTCATATCTGCAATTTCAGATTTTAATTCATCTGCATATTCTTGCCACAATGGAAATTCGACCAAACGCTCAAAAACTGAATAACTACTTTCAAAAACTGATTGTTTAAGTTTATCATCCGCGTTACCCATAAATGCAGTGGCATAAGGGCCAATAGCCCTAACTGCTGCACCTGTTAGTGTTGCAAAATCACAAACCAACATTGGATTTAATTTCTTAGCAAAATGTAAAGCATCAGCCAAAACCAAACGACCTTCTGCATCTGTATTTAAAACTTCTACAGTAGTGCCACTATACATAGTAATTACATCACCTGGAGCATAGCTATTCTCTCCAATCCAGTTATCAGTTGCAGGAACCAAGCCAACTACATGTATTGGTAAACCAAGTTTAGCAACTGCGTTTAATACAGAAACGACAACAGCACTTCCGGCCATGTCACATTTCATGTGGTCCATACTCATTGGAGTCGGTTTCAAACTTAATCCACCTGTATCATAAACCACACCTTTACCAACCAATACAATTGGTTTTTTATTGTTGGCATTTTTAGGTTTGTACTCCATTATATTGAAGGTAGGTGGAATTTTACTTCCTTTATTTACCGCCAATATACCACCCATTTTTTGAGCAGCAATGCGCGATTCATTCCAAACCTCTACATTGAATCCAGCTTCTTTACCTATCTTTTTAAATTCTTCAGAAAGTTGAACAGCATTCAAAAAACTTTGCGGCTCATTCACCAAATCGCGGGCGATATAGGTAGAATCAATTACTGCATTTAAATATTCTAAATCTTTACCTTCTAATGCTTCACTTAATACATGTACATTCTGTAGGCTATTAGATCTTTTCTTTTTATCAGTGAAATATTTCAAGAACTGATAATTTGAAAGCATGATTCCTTCAGCCATTGCTAATGCTAAATGTTTATCAAATGAAATAACACATGCATGTTTGGCTTTGTGTTCGTTCAATATTGCACAGAACTTCGCACCCATTTTACGAACCTTTTCACTTAACTCCCAACCTGCTGCATCATAAATTGGCAAAACAAGTTTTAGAACTGTGCCTGAATTAAATTGAATCATATTTCTTTTTGATTCAATTCCTGCCAACACAGCTTCATTCTCAGCCTTTTCTAAAAAAACTGATTTTTTAAACTTATTGGCATCAACAATAACAATCATTTGATCGTTATCCGACGGCTTACTTACTGATTTTATAAACTTCATGGTTCTTATATTTTATTGATTGATTAAAACTAAACAATAGTCTTTTTTTCCTTTTTGTGCCAATATGTATTTTCCTTTGATTAAATCCTTTTCTGAAATTTTATATTCCAAATCGCTGACTTTATTTTTGTTAATACTTATACCATTTCCTTGAAGCATTTTCTTAGCTTCTGTTTTACTTGGCAATAAATTTATTCTTTCACTTAAGAAGTCAATGATAGGTATTCCAGAATTTACTTCATTGATAGTTAACAAGGCTTGTGGAACACCTTCCATAGCAGCTAACAATGTTTCCTCATCTATAGTCTCAAGTTCTTCTGTAGTTCCTTTACCAAACAATATCTCACTAGCTCTAACCGCATTGTTGTATGCTTCTTCACCATGCACACGAATTGTAACTTCTTTTGCTAGTTCTTTTTGCAACAAATGCTTCTCAATAGATTCAATTTCTTCTCTAGTTCTTAGGCTAAAAATTCTGATATAATTCTGAACATCGTCATCACTTGATCTCAACCAAAATTGATAAAAAGCATATGGGCTAGTTCTTCTTGGGTCTAACCAAATATTTCCACCTTCTGATTTACCGAACTTAGTACCATCAGCTTTTTTAATCAAGGGGGTTGTAAGAGCAAATGCTTCACCGCCATCCATGCGTCTGATCAATTCAGTTCCGGTAACAATATTCCCCCACTGATCACTACCCCCCATTTGCAACTGGACATTTTGATGCTTGTTCAAATAATAAAAATCGTATCCTTGAACCAGCTGGTAACTAAACTCTGTGAATGACATACCATTTTCCAAACGGTTTTTAACACTGTCTTTCGACATCATGTAGTTAACCGTTATATGTTTGCCTACGTCTCTTATAAAATCCAAAAAAGAAAATTGTTTAAACCAGTCATAGTTGTTGACGATCTCAGCACTGTTCTCTCCACAATCAAAATCTAAAAATTTCTGTAGTTGAGCCTTTTGACAAGCCAAATTATGATTCAGTACTTCTTCGTTTAATAAATTTCTCTCTGCACTTTTACCACTTGGATCACCCACCATTCCTGTTGCTCCACCAACTAAAGCAATTGGTTTATGACCAGCTCTTTGAAAGTGAAGCAATGTCATTATTTGAACCATATTTCCTACTCCTAAAGAATCGGCTGTTGGGTCAAAACCGATATACCCTTTTACGATTTTACTATTTAATAAATCTTCAGTTCCAGGCATTACATCCTGTATCATATTTCTCCAACGAAGTTCTTCAATAAAATTGTACTTAGGCTTCATAAATCTTAAGGTGACAGTAATAAATATATAAAAGGCAAAGATAAACCAAAACTAAACATTTTCACATGGAAACAAGTGAAATAAAATATTTTCAATAAGTTTGTGCAATCGATGAATTTTTTATCCCATTATTTTTTTTACAAAACCCAAGATCCATACTACAATACAGGGCTAATTTTACCAGATTTGGTCAAAAACTATTGCAATTCGCACATAAAGCCGAACGGAAAATACAATCGTCCTGCATTTATTGCGCTTGCTCAAGGTAGTTTAACCCACCTAGAATGCGATAGAAAGTTTCACAATTCAGCATTTTTCAAAAGTTCAACACAATTTTTATCTGACACCTTCGATGCTGAATGTCAATGGCCACGTAAGTGGTTTTTAAACCATCTTCTGATGGAAATTTTACTTGACAGGGTATTGATGGACGAAAACAAAGAATTATGCAGTCAGTTTTATAATGATTTGTCACGCGTTAATATTGAAGAAATAGGCGTTTTTCTAAAGATGATAGGTTTGCCTAATCCTCAGAATTTTCAAATTGGTTTTGAAAGATTTGTCAATTCTAAGTTTATTTTTGAATACCAACACAATGAAAAAATTTGTTTTGCGTTGAACAGGGTGTATCAAAAAGTAGGAATCGATTATGAATGGACGAATGAAGACAACATTCTGATACAAAAAAAACTGCCTGAAATCATTGAATTTTTAAAAGGGAAACTAGATGATTTGGCCATTGAACTCAAAATATAAAGAAAAGTTAAATATTTTTAAGATATTTGCATAGACCTATGAAAAGTCACCTTATAGTATTCATCCTATTTTCCTTTACAATTAAAGGATATAGCCAAAATGCAACAAAATACAGTAATGAATTTTTGCAAATTGGAGTTGGCGCTCGCTCACTAGGCATGGGTGGATGTATGATTGCATCTACAAATGACGTGTATTCTGGCTATTGGAATCCTGCAGGATTAGTTGGAATCAAAAGCAATGCCCAAGTCGCACTTATGCACGCCTCTTACTTTGCTGGAATAGCAAATTACGATTATGGTTCATGGGCTACAAAAGCAGGCGATAAAGGTGCAATTGGAATCAGTTTGGTGCGATTTGGAGTAGATGGAATCGCTAATACATTTGATTTGATTAGAAATGGGGAAATTGACTATACCCGAGTAAGCTCTTTTAACACAACCGATTTTGCTGCAATAGTTTCATATGCACAAACAGCTGACTTCAAAAGCATGAGAAACATTGATTTTTCTTGGGGTGGTAATATGAAAATTATCAGTAGAAAAGTGGGACCTTTTGCAAAAGCTACTGGATTTGGTTTTGATGCTGGTGTAAAATTTGATAACACTAAGAAAAACTGGTCACTAGGCATAGTTGTGCGCGATGCAACTTCAACTTTTAACAGTTGGAGATATACGTTTACAGATGCTCAAAAAGATATACTAGCGACAACTGGAAACGCCATCCCTAAAAGCACATTAGAAATTACCCTTCCAAGAATATTAGGTGGATTTGCCAAAACATGGGAAAATGACAACTGGAAAATATTGGCTGAAATAGATGCTAATATGACTCTTGATGGCAAAAGAAATACATTGATTAAAACAAATCTTTTAAGTATTGATCCATATTGTGGTGCTGAGGTAACTTATAATATTAGCGATGCTAATAGATTATACTTTAGAACTGGTTTCAACAACTTCCAACATTATACCAATAGCAATGGCAAAAAAACGGCATCTATTATGCCAAATGTTGGCATAGGCTTTACTTTTGGAAATTTCACTTTAGACTATGCTTTAACCAATTTAAGCGCAGTTTCAGGGAATGGACCTGCACTTTACAGCAATATATTCTCACTGAAGTTAGACATTAATAGAGACAACAAATAAACGTCGATATTATTATAACTACTTTCTAATTGCGTCTAATTTTATATTTAGTCAAAATGACTTAATTTTGCGCCTCAAAAATTCTCTAATTGTCATTCATTGAAAATTTAAAAACCCGTTGGCAAGTAAAATCTGGTGTACAGGTATTGCTAATTTTAATTGTATTTGCTTGCACGGGCAGTTCTGTCGTGGTTTTAAAGCATTTAATTGGAATTACTAATAGTTCACCAAGTTCACATAGAGTAATGTTTTATATTGCTGTTCTTCCAATATACAATATCATGTTATTGGGTTACGGTTTCTTGTTTGGTCAGTTTAAATTCTTCCTTGAATTCGAAAAGAAATTCTTCAAAAGAATATTTGGTTTAAATAAAAAACAAAAAAATGATTGATTCCTCCAAGATATTGGCTGCCTTATCTCATGTTGAAGACCCAGATTTAAAAAAGGATCTGGTTACTTTGGGCATGATACGTGATATCGTGGTATCAGAATTCAATATTTCGTTTTCTGTTTATTTAACTACACCAGCTTGTCCAATGAAGGACATGTTGGAGAATGCTTGTAGAAATGCAATACAACACTTTATTCCTGAGGTAAAAGAAATTCAAATTAAAATGACTTCCGAAGTCAGTACACAAACAAGAATTTCTGATGTTATGCCTGGCGTTAAGAACATTATCGCTGTAGCAAGTGGAAAAGGTGGAGTTGGAAAATCAACTGTAGCAGCAGGAATTGCAAATGTATTAAGTAAATCAGGAGCCAAAGTAGGTGTTTTGGATGCTGATATTTATGGACCATCAATTCCAATTTTATTTGGTGTTGAGAATGGTATCATTGAAATGGATGTTGTAAATGGCAAAGAGCTCATGCGCCCAGTTGTTGCCAATAACATTAAATTATTCTCTATTGGTTTTCTATCAAAACCAAATGAAGCTATTGTTTGGCGAGGTCCTATGGTGTCTTCTGCAATTAAACAATTTATGAATGGAGTTAACTGGGGTGAATTAGATTACTTAGTTGTTGATTTACCTCCCGGAACTGGCGATGTTCAATTAACCTTGGTTCAAAATCTACCGTTAACTGGTGCCGTAATCGTGAGCACACCTCAAAAGCTTGCCGTTGCTGATGCTAGAAGGGCTTGTTCTATGTTTAAAATGGAAGCGGTTAATATTCCAATTATCGGCATAGTTGAAAACATGTCATTCTTCACACCTCCAAATAAACCCGAAGAAATTTATTACTTGTTTGGTCAAGGAGGTGCAGAAAAGTTAGCAACTCAATTTGAGACTTCAATTTTGGGTAAATTGCCAATTGTAACCGATATGATGGAAGATGCAGATTCAGGAAAGATAACTGAAACTCAAAATATCAAATTTTTTACTGAAATTGCGGGCAGAATGGTTCAGCAAATTGCAATTATCAATTCTAATAAAAAACATGACCAATAAAATATCAAAAATAGAAGAAGCTCTTAATTCAGTAAGGCCATTTCTTAAGATGGATGGTGGTGATGTTGAACTTGTCAATATAGATGAAAACAATGTTGTTACCTTAAAACTCTTAGGGGCGTGTAGTGGTTGTTCAATGAGTCACATGACCATGAAAGCTGGAATTGAAGAAGCAATCAAGAAAGTACTTCCTGAAGTTAGTGCAGTTCTGGCTATTGATTAAATCTAATCTTAGTTCTCACTAAAACATTTCGCACATCTTGGTTCGTAATGTTCTGAATGTCCAATTAAAACCAATACTTTATTATCTACCTTTCTATAGGTATATTCAGCTTGTTCACCGCAATTTGTGCAACTTGCTTTTAATTGAATTTTTTCATCTGCGAATTCAATCAAAGCAGGAATCAAACCAAATGGTCGACCAAGATAATCTTTATCTAAACCTGATGCCACGATGTCTATTCCTTTACCTAAAATTCGTTTAAGATCGCTTAAAATCACTTTATTGAAAAACTGTGCTTCATCAATAGCCACCAACTTGGTAAATGGTGTAATAAATTCAAGTATCTCCATTTCATTTTCGAAGACTATGCAATCATGAGTTTTGCCATCATGGGTTGCAATGACTGCCTTACCGGCTCGTACATCAACCGATGGTTTTAAAACAATGAACTCATTTGATTTTAAATTTTGTTCGCTAATATATTGAATCAATGCACTGGTCTTGCCTGAAAACATACAACCATAATAAATCCTTAATTTTCCTTTATTTGACATCTAGAGAAGGCAAATTTGCTTAAAAAATATTTAGCCTCAAAAATTATTTAAAAGTATTTTATTAATAGAGAAAAAAATATTATTATTGAATTGAAATTAGCCAATCTTACATGAATCAGCAAGAACTCCTAGAGCAATTAAAATCACTTTTAAATTCTTCCGAAAAAGCAATTATTGAAATCCAAAAAGGAGTAAATATTGACTTTTACTCTACGCTAATTCAAAATAACAGCATTGAATGTTTCAATTTATCAAAACAAATAGCAGATTTCAAAAGTAGTTCCGCAGTAGTTGAATTTAAAATTGAAAGCATTAAACCATTTGAGCCTGCTATAAAAGAAACAACTCCAATTCCTGAAATTCAAAACACCAAGAAAGAGGAACCAACAGCGCCTGTTATCGAACCTACAATAGAACATGTACAAGAAATCATAAAGCCTATTGTAGAAGAGGTAAAGACGGAAATCAAAATTGAAGAAATTGTTGTTAAAGAAACTGTCATACCTAAAATTGAAAAAGCAATTGAAATAACACCAAAAGCAGTTGAAAAACCAATTATTTCAAAAGCCTCAACAGTTAAGGAGGATGTTCAAGAAGATGAAATTTCACTCAATGAAAAACTATCAAAAAACAAAACTCCTGTTTTGAATTTTGCTGACAAGTCTACTGAAACTGCGATAGCCGACCTAAGCAAAGCAATTTCCATTGGTAAAAAATTTGAATTTATAAATGGGCTGTTTGGCGGGAATAGTGAGGTATATAAAAACAGTATACAAACTATACAGAATTCAGAAAACTTTGAAAAAGCAATCAACTATATAGAAAATGAAATTACCAGTCAATTCGATTGGAATGATGAAGAAAACGAAAACCTAGCAGCAGAATTTTTTGCACTAATAAAACGAAGATTTAACTAAAACTAAAATATGATCAACTGGCATAGTATACCATTTGCCAGGTTATTGATTCCGTTCACCATTGGTATAGTCGTTTACAATTGTTCACCGGGAACACTACCCTATGCATTCGTGCTAATTATATTGGCATGCACTTTTTTACTATTTGAAAATTCACTTCAAATTCAAGCAAAATTTAAACTAAAAATATGGACTTCAATTTCCATCTTAGTATTATTCATGTCTTTGGGCGCTGCAAGGTTGCATTTTACAAATGCAGGAATTGAAAACTCACATTACAGTAATTTAAAAGGAACCGAATACTTAAAGGTTGAAATAATTGATGTTCTAGAATTAAAAAATGGCAAACTTAAATTAGTGGTAGATGCTCTAATTGCAATTGACTCTTCCCGAAGTAAAACAAAATGCTCAGGTAGAATATTGATAAATTTAAAACTTGCTAACAACAATATCCAACCCAAAATTGGTGAAACCTTTTGGATTAAATCAAATTTGACAGAACCTGAATTCAATCAAAATCCTGGAACATTTGATTACAGAACTTACTTAAAACGAAAACACATCCTACATTTCATTAATACTTCTTCTAATAATATTATTAAAACAAATGATAGTTTTTACAACATAAAAAAAACGGCATATGAACTTAGAGATTATAGTTTAGCGGTTATAAAGAACAATATAACTAATAAACTTTCATATGGCATTTCGGAAGCTTTACTTCTTGGCTATAAGTCTGACCTAAACGAAGACACCAACCTTGTTTTTACAAGAACAGGAACATTACACATATTAGCAGTTAGCGGAATGCATGCAGGCTTAATATTTGCGATGTTAAATTGGGTTTTCGGATTTATAATTAAATTTAAAAAAGGCAATATCCTAAAAGTTATCATAATTCTATTCTGCCTTTGGTTCTATGCGTTAATGTCAGGTTTTTCATCATCTGTCATAAGAGCAGCAGTAATGTTTAGCCTAATGTCAATTGGAAATTTAGTTAATAGATCCAACAATCCTATAAACACAATTTTTTCATCCGCATTTATTATGTTGGTCTTTGATCCTAACTTCTTATTTGATCCAGGATTTCAATTATCATACACGGCAGTCCTTGGCATCAATCTATGTTATTCAAAGATAAAAGTTCTATATAAAAACAAGTCCAAACCAATACGTGCAATTAGCGATTTAATTAATGTCAGTCTTTGCGCTCAGCTTTTGACCTTCCCAATAAGTATTTATTACTTTAACCAATTTCCAAGCTATTTTTTAATAACAAACATAGTAGTTATACCAATCTATACATTTTTGATATTTCTGATAATTGCATTATTCCCGCTTTCGATAACCCCATTCCTCAGTTTATTTATTGGTAAAATAATAGATATCTTGATTTACTACAATGATATCTTTATGCATTTTATGGACAGACTTCCATATGCTGTAGCCAATAATCTCTCAATAGATTTTATAGAGCTCTTTTTACTTTATATATTGATTGTAAAAATTATTTATTGGATTTACCACAACTCAAAAGTCAGAATCGTATACATTCTTATATTCTTATCGTTACTTGTACCCTATGAATATTACCAACAAGTTAAAACTCAAAATCAAAGATTTATTTGTTTAATGGGTTTTAAGAATGCCAATATCTTTGTTTGTGTTAATGGAGAAAAATCTTTCGTTTTTGGTGATTCTTTATGTTTTACCCAAAAAAGCATAAAAAATGATTTAAATAAGTTTTTTTTAAAACACCATATAAAGTCAAAATATATGATTCAAGAAAATTTTTCATTTGTTTCAACAAATTATAGGTCAATTTCAGGACTTGGTTTTCAATTTTTTGACAGAACTGTGACAATACAAAATACTGCTCATTTAAATAGACAAAACTGTGTTTTTTATGTTATAAATAGTGCAGAAAAAACCCAAGATTTTACTTTAAAAAACTATCCTAGTAATTTGATAATCAGTCATAAAATCCATGAATATCAAAAACAAAATATCAAAAACGAATTATTTAAACGATATGGAAAAAAAATAAATATTTCTCCAAGGTTTAGAATCATTTATCAATTTCAATAATAAAAACTTTAAAAAAGGATACTATTTTATGAAATTGTTTGGCGTTTCAAAAATCGTTTATATATTTGGAGTGTTAAAATAATAAAAAATCAATATAAATTTTATTAATTATGAGAAAAATTTACAAACCACAAAAATTCCTACGAATAGTCTTCGCACTATTCTGTGCGGGATTCATGAGCTCGGCTTATGCTCAATTGTCGGGGACTTACACCATCGACAGCACAGCAGCAACGAGCGGAACTAACTTTGCCAATTGGACAGACTTTAGAAGTTCTATTGTTACCAATGGTGTTAATGGCGCGGTAACAGTTAATGTTGTAACAGACAGAATTGAGACTGGTCAAATCTCCTTTCCTGCCATAACAGGAGCCTCTTCAACCAATACTATTACAATTAATGGTAACGGTAAATTCTTGCAATCAGGACCTTCTGATGCTGTGATTTTAATGGATGGAGCTGATTACATGACCTTCGATGGTTTAATTGTTCGCAACTCTGCAAACAACGCAAACGTAAAAGGTTTTAGAATTCAAAACGCTACAGATTACTTAACCATTAAGAACTGTACAATTGAATTTTCAACTTTGACTACTACATCGACTTCTTCTAGTGCTTACATCGCGTATTCAACTTCATCAACTTCTGCAACTACAACTTCTACAACCAACCATGGTGCGTATAATTTAATTGAAAAGAACTTGATGCGTACTACCAATGTAAATAGCCCAGGACCAGCATTCGGTATCGCTATGCAAGGTAGTACATCTTCTTATACCTCTACTGCACAAGACAACACTATAACAGGTAATACCATTCAGAATTTCTATTCAATGGCTATCAGATTATATTACACAAACGGTTGTCAAGTATTGAATAACGACATTTCAAGAGCAAACACTACATCATATAATAGCAGCGCTACATTATATGGTATCTACTCTTATTATTCTTATGCAACTAGTCGTTCAACAAAGTTAGATGGTAACTCTTTACATGACATGCCATTCTTTGGAGCAACTACTTCAAGTGCACCATCATCTTTGTATGCATTCTATACCTATTATAACTACGGTAATGCAACTAACAGATTCACAATAAATAACAACAATATTTCTAGATTAAGATCTACAAGCAGTATGTATTTAGGTTACAACTTCTACAACTACTTTTTCGACTTAATTGGAAATACTGCGACTGATGCTGACGTTACTGCAGGTACTTCAGTATACTATTTCTATGGTTGGTACAATGGATACGCACAAAACCAATACCGTTACAACAACAACACAATCCAAAACTGTGATGGTGGTTACTACTGGTATGGTATCAGAAGCGAATACCCAAGCA
>JAOASJ010000118.1 GCA_030158725.1 Bacteroidia bacterium | reverse complement strand
GCTAGTGTTAAGTTAAGTATAATGTGACGTATAATTAGTATATTTGCAAAAAGTTAAGCAAATGATACGCTATACCATTAAACTGACAAAGCCTGAAGTTGATGAGCTACATGCCATTATCAACAAGGGGTCACATACTTCTCAAACATTCCGGACGGCTTACATCCTGCTGAATTGCGATGAAGGCGACTATTCTGAAAAGGTAACCAACGAACAAATCAGTAAAGTACTGAAAGTTGGGATGCGTACAATTGACCGAGTGAAGAAGAAATTTATTGAAGAAGGCTTTGAATCCGTTTTAGAACGTCGCCCCACCCGCCGTATTTATGAAACAAAATCAGACGGGGATGTAGAAGCAAAATTGGTTACTCTTTGTTGTAGTGAACCACCGAAGGGATTTGCCAAATGGTCTTTGCGACTGCTTGCAGATAAAATGGTTGAATTAAACTACGTAGAAAGCATTTCCCATGTAACTGTCAGAAGTGTTCTAAAAAAAACGAACTTAAACCCTGGAAAGTAAAGGGTTGGGTCATACCACCAGCACAAAGCAGCGAGTTTGTAGCAAACATGGAACGGGTATTGGACGTATATAAAAGGCCATATAATGCTGATTTTCCGGTTGTATGTATGTATGAGTCACCCAAACAATTAATAGAAGAAGGCAGGCCATCCCAAGCGATGAAACCGGGCCAGGAAGCGAGGGTGGATTATGAATATGCACGGCACGGGGTCGTCAATATATTTATGGCTAATGAACCGTTAAAGGGAAAGCGCTTTGTTGAGGCCACAGAGTTCAAAACGAAAAAGGACTGGGCCCTATTTGTAAAAAAGATTGCCGATGATTGGTATCCAAAGGCTAAAAAGATAACCCTGGTGATGGACAATTTCAAAACACATGCAGCCTCTGCTTTTTACGAGCTATTTGAACCGGAAGAAGCTAAAAGGTTATGGGACAGGTTTGAGTTTATTTATACGCCCAAGCACGGAAGCTGGCTGAACATGGCCGAAATAGAACTACAGGTATTAAACGGGCAATGTTTGAATAGGCATATTTCAACAATGGATAAGATTAAAGAAGAAGTTGAAGCATGGCAATCATACAGGAACAATAAGAACAGCAAGATAAACTGGCAGTTTACAAATAAGGAAGCACGGGTGAAACTGAAAAGATTATATCCGTCATTACATGATTAACTTAACACTAGT
>JAOASJ010000117.1 GCA_030158725.1 Bacteroidia bacterium | reverse complement strand
CCCTCAAATAAATAAAATTAGAAAACGAAACAATGAATCTTCCGAAATTCTCACTATACCCTAAACCCTAGCCCCTATACCCTATGAAACCCTCACTGCGTACCCATAAACTTTTTAGGGCTGTAGCCATTTCCACCTGAATCATGCAGGGTAAACACAATTTGTGCAGAAAATGCTAGCTTACCTAGGTCGAAAAATTGCTGAATGGGTTTGTTCTGCGAATTTCTAAAAAAGATTTCTGAATCGCCATCAGAGTAATATCCCCATGTATCTGCTACCAAAATACTAGCCAATAAACTTTCTCTGCTGTCACTGTCGTAGCCAGTTACTTTTAAGCGGTTGAGTACCCTATAATTTTGATGGTATTTGCATTCTAAATTCAAGAAAACATCTTCTTCTAAATTGATGTATATACCCAAACCATATTGGTAACTGCTGATGGCTTGGTGTACCCGAATTGACACTTCATCGAGTAGATAGTCATTGAAATATATTTCATCGTCTTTGCCTGTTAAGGTGCCAATTTTCTTTTGTTTTCTCAAACGACTCACACCAACAAATGGGGAGAGTAAAACATTTTTACCAATTGGAATAAGAGCGAATGCGGATAAACTTTGGTGGGAATTTCTATTGGCAAATGGAACAAAACCCAAATCCAATTTTGCCCCTACATATCGGTTACTAACGCCACCCGTAAGTACAAAATTAACAAGGTTGCCGTTCGATTTAATGGGGTCGAAGTAATCAAAAGTATCGTTCACAGTCTTTCCTTGGTTAAAGTAGCTTATGCGATAAGGTTCTTTTGATACTTGCATCAAACGGTCAGAAAATCCAACAGCAATAAAATTTTTAGGATATGGTCGGTTTGCTCTGTAAGCACTGTCTTTCATTCCTCTAGCATCAAACGGCAATTGAGAGATTAACAGTAGCAGGCTTATACCTATTCTTATTGCAAAGTGGCTGTGCATACGGATTGTCTGAAAACAAAGATATAAAAAAAACACAAACAGAAACATTTTCATTTACCTTTTATAATCCCAAAGTATTAAAAGCCAAATTCCATACACATGAAATACTTTATCTTATTTTATTTATGCGCTTTCTTGTCGTGCACCTTCAAGGCCCAAGACAGAGAAACTTTAACGGTTAAGCCTATGCTAAAAAGTCCTTACCACAACACCATTCAATTGGCCTTGCTCCTAGATGTGAGCAGCAGTATGGATGGCTTAATTGATCAGGCGAAGTCGGAACTCTGGACTATAGTAAACGAAGTGGCAAAGGCTAAGAAAAACAATGTCAATGCAAAATTAGAAATTGCCTTATACGAATATGGCCGTGGAACTGGCGATGCACGCAATGGATATATCAGCAAGTTGCTTAATTACACCTCCAATTTAGACAGCATTTCTTTGGTTTTGTTTTCTCTGCGCACCAATGGTGGCGATGAATATTGCGGTCAGGTGATTCACAATGCAGTTAACGAATTAACGTGGCGCGACAACGATTCTATTTATAAAGTTATTTTCATTGCCGGCAATGAGCCTTTTAACCAAGGAAGAGTCGATTATAAGAATTCGGCTGAATTGGCCAAATCGAGGGGCATTTACATCAATACTATTTTTTGTGGTCAATCAGCTGAAGGCATTGGCAGCTATTGGTTGGATGGGGCAAAAGCTGGAAATGGTGAATATTTCTTCATCGATCAAAACGCTGTAGTGCGTGACATTCCAACACCCTTTGATATGGAAATTGGTTTGTACAACGACAGTTTAAATGCCACTTATTGGTCGTATGGCGCTGCTGGAAAAAAAGCCAAAGACATGCAAGTTGAGCAAGACAGAAATGCAGAATCTATGAGTGCTTCTGTAAAAGCCAAACGCGCGGTTTCAAAAGCCAATGCCGTATACAACAACAGCCAATGGGACGCGGTAGATGCGGTAAACAGTGACAGTACATGGATTGAAAAAACCCAAGATGAAGCGCTGCCAGTGCAGTTAAAAAACAAAACCCTTGTTCAAAAGAAAGCAATATTAGCATCCAATGCCAGAATGCGTTCGACTTACAGTATGCGCATCAATCAATTAAATATTGAAAGAGAATTGTTTTTACGCACCCATTCCAAAGACCCACAAGCAAATACCTTGAGCAATGCATTGATAATGGCCATACACAAACAAGCGGCCAGCAAAGGCTTTGTGTTTCAATAGAGATTTTATACTTCTATTTTCCAAGCCTTTATATAACCATGGGTCATTAGTTATTTGCCAAGGGTTTTTTCCCTTGAAAAATAACTAACTTTGCCATCCTGTTTTTTTCTGGAAAAGCAGGTTTTATTCATGAAGGTTAGGGAATTGGTGGAGGCCTTTGGAAGGCATAAAAATATTCAAGAGTTTTTGTCTCAACATAAAAACTCAGGGCAACATATTGCCCGTTTTGAAGGCCTGGCCGGTTCATCTGCCGCAGTTGCATTGGCATCTTTGTTTCACCTCAGTGGAAAAAACATGCTGATACTTTTGCCCGAAGCAGAAGAAGCAGAGTTTTTGCGCAGCGACCTCGAGCACCTGGTGTCCAACAACGAAGTACTTTATTTGGCCGATAGTTACAAGCGTCCTTTCGAATTGGAAGAGCCGCACCCCGACCAAATTCAAGCCCGTGCTGAAGTGGTCAGCAAATTGCAACATGCACTGCATCCTTACATTGTGGTATCAACTCCAGAAGGTATTTCAGAGAAGGTAATTTCCAACGAGCAACTTAAAAAAAATACCTTCGAAATAAAATTAGGTGAGCAACTCGACCTTGAATTTTTATCCGATTTCTTGGATGAAAATGAATTTGAACGCGAAGATTTTGTTTACGAACCGGGACAATATGCCGTGCGTGGTGGTATTGTCGATATTTACAGTTTTAGCAACGACAAGCCCTACCGAATAGAGCTCGATGGCAATTTAATTGAAAGCATTAGGACCTTCGAAATAGACACCCAATTGTCTATTGCTAAAATTGCTTTGTTAAGCATAGTGCCCAATATTCAAAGCGCTGGAATTGCCGGTGAAAAGGTTTCTATGTTTAAGTACTTTGAAGAAGATTCTATCATCGTATTAAAACACTTTGAAGACCAATTTCAATACCTCATCAAACAATGGGAAACACTAAAAGACGAAGATAAAAAACCGGAATATACTTGGCTAAGTCCCAAAGAAATTAAGGACCTAGTTTCCGATTTTAAAAGCATTATTGAAATTGGCGCCATGTGCAGTTTCAAAACCAAAGACATTTACAAGTTCAATACCGTTCCGCAACCGCTGTTTCAAAAAAATATAGAGATGTTGTTAAGCCACTTACAGGCCAATGAAATCAACAACATCATGAATTTGGTTTTCAGTGATACGGGTAAACAAATTGAACGTCTTATTGCCATTATTCAAGACCGACAAAAGCAAATTAATGTGGTGCCAATTTACCACGGTTTGGCAGAAGGGTTTTTAGAACAGGACCTCAAATTGGCTTGTTATACCGAGCACCAATTGTTTGAACGCTATTACCGTTTTAAAACACAAAAAAGAGGCTATACCAAAAGCACTGCTTTAACCCTTAAAGAATTAAGCGAACTGCAGCCTGGCGATTTTGTAACCCACATTGACCATGGGGTAGGTAAGTTTTTGGGTCTGCAAAAAACCATGATGAATGGTGTGGTTCAAGAGGCCGTTAAAATAGCTTACCGCGACGGCGACTTGTTGTTTGTGAATGTCAATTCGCTGCACAAGATTAGCAAGTTTACCGGCAAAGATGGCTCAGAACCTAGCCTGCATAAATTGGGCAGTGGGGTATGGGAAAAACAAAAAGCAAGTACCAAGAAAAAGGTAAAAGACATTGCCCGTGAACTGATTAAATTGTATGCCAAAAGGAAGTCGCAACCCGGCTTTGCTTTCAGTCCCGATACCTATATGCAAATTGAATTGGAAGCTTCGTTTTTATACGAAGACACCCCCGATCAAGCCAAGGCAACTGAGGAAATTAAAAGAGATATGGAGAATGCCAAACCGATGGACCGCCTATTGTGTGGGGATGTTGGTTTTGGTAAAACAGAAGTGGCCATCCGCACTGCTTTCAAAGCGGTGTCAGACAGCAAACAAGTGGCAGTTTTGGTGCCAACAACCATATTGGCGCATCAACATTATAGAACCTTTAAAGAACGCTTAAAAGGCTTGCCGGTAAATGTTGATTACATCAACCGTTTTAAGAGCACAGCTGAACAGAAAAAGACCTTAAAGAAATTAGAAGAAGGTCAAGTCGATATATTAATTGGTACGCATAGAATTGTGGGTAAGGACATCAAGTTTAAAGACTTGGGTTTGTTGATTATTGACGAAGAACAAAAGTTTGGTGTTGGGGTTAAAGACAAATTGAAAGAATTCCGTGTGAATGTAGATACCCTGACTTTAACGGCTACACCGATTCCAAGAACCCTGCATTTTTCTTTAATGGGTGCGCGCGATTTGTCGGTTATCAATACACCGCCGCCAAACCGTTTTCCAATTAAAACTGAACTCCACACGTTCAACAAAGAGATTATTCACAAGGCCTTGACCCACGAGTTGGCTAGGGGCGGACAGGCTTACTTTGTGCACCACCGTGTTAAAGATATTTACGATTACCAGCACATGATGGAGATGATGATTCCAGGTGTTCGTGTGGCTATAGCCCATGGGCAAATGGAGGGACATGAATTGGAAGATGTCATGGTGAAGTTTATTGAAGGTGATTTCGATGTCTTAATTGCCACCACCATTATTGAAGCTGGATTGGATATTCCAAATTGCAACACCATTATCATCAACAATGCGCATATGTTTGGTTTGAGCGACTTGCACCAAATGCGTGGAAGGGTGGGGCGAAGCAACAGAAAAGCCTATTGTTATTTGTTGTCACCACCATTAAATACCTTGAGTTCAGATGCTAAAAAACGTTTGAGCACCATCGAAGAGTACAGCGATTTGGGGGGAGGTTTTCACGTTGCTATGCGCGACTTAGACATACGTGGTGCAGGTAATTTGTTGGGCGGTGAGCAAAGTGGATTTATATCTGAAATAGGATTTGATACCTACCATAAAATATTGGATGAAGCCATCAGAGAATTGAAGCACGACGAGTTTGCCGATTTGTTCATCGACCAGGCCCAAAGCCTTAGTAGCCGCGACTGTCAGGTGGATACAGATTTGGACATGTTGATTCCTGATTCTTATGTTTTCAATATGCCAGAGCGCTTGAGTTTGTACACTGAATTGGGCAAGGTAGAAAACGAAACCATGTTGTCAGAGTTCAGTGAAATGCTGATTGATAGATTTGGAAAATTCCCTAAAGAAGTAAGCACTTTGTTGGCGTCGGTAAGACTAAAATGGATGGGAAAATCTATGGGTTTTGAGAAGATATCCTTGGAGAAAAGCACCATGAAAATCTATTTTCCATCAGATGAAAAATCGCCTTTATACGACAGCATGGCCTTTATGAAACTCTTGCAACACGTGGCGGCACATGCGGGTAAATTTGAAATGAAGCAAAGTGCAAAGACCATTATTTTATATATCAAATCGGTCCGCAACATCACGGAAGCAACGGAGATGTTGGAGAATATAAATACGTTGTATGGGGAGGTGTAAATAATAAT
>JAOASJ010000116.1 GCA_030158725.1 Bacteroidia bacterium | reverse complement strand
GATTTGGAGGGCGACTATGGTACAAGCCTTATAACTACACGGTAGGTTCTTATTCTGCGTATACGGTTTGTGGAGACTCCGATCAATTGTATGGATGGGGAGCTAACCACCACGGAGAATTAGGAGATGGCACCAAGGTCAGCACCAACTTTCCAGTTAAAGCTTTAGGCATGACCAATGTGCGCTACTATTCAACAGGCTACAATATGGGCGCTATCAAATATGACAGTACTGGATGGGTTTGGGGTTCTCCTGTAAGTAGTTTTCCTAGAAAGATTTTAGACAGTGTGAAGTTCTTAGACGCAAGTTCACAAGTCATTTCATTTGTAAAATATGACGGAACTGTTTGGTCTGTCGGAAGAAATTCATCTGGTATATTTGGTAACGATTCTGTAAACACTGGCGTAATAACTTCACCTCGCAAGGCATCCAATATAAGCACAGCAACAAGGGTTGCACTTACGCGTTACACAATGGGTATTTTATTGGCTAATGGAGATGTGTGGACTGCTGGTGCTAACAATCAAGGTTGCCTTGGAACAGGAGCAAACCCGAGTGCTATTGAAAAAAAACCTGTTCAAGTAACCCGTTTGAAAAAAATAGTAGATATCAAAGGTACAGCTGTAAACTTTGTCGCCTTAGATTCTTTTGGACAAGTGTTTACCTGGGGGGCCGCTTCTGCGATAGGCGTAGGATCGACTAAACAAGATACGCCGGTTTTGGTAAACTCTCTTAGCAATATCGTTGCTATTTCAGCATGCGACGATGGGGCTAACATATTAGCTTTAGATGCCAATCATGTTGCATATGGTTGGGGCCCGAATTATGGCGGCAACTTAGGAATTGGTAATAATATAAACCAATCTTATGTACCAGTGCAAATCGCAACAGATGTTGCAGATATTATGTCAGGTGAAACGTTCACATATATTGTTAAATTGGATGGTAGTTTATGGGCGGCAGGCAGAAGCGCAGGCGGATCTATTTGGATGAATTTAAAAGATAGTGCGCGCAATGTGTTTACACAAATCGACCCTACAATTGCCCCTTTAAACCTTTGCGAGCTCCCTCCCTTTGCTGGAAATTATTTTAAAATTAAAACCATACTATGTGTCTATGACAGTATAAAATTTGAGGCAGCTAAAAACGATAGTTTTACTAATTTCCATTGGAATTTTGGAGACGATACCACCCTAGTTTACGGCATGCTCGCAACCCATAAATTTCAAAACACAGGTGATTATACCGTCAGATTGTTTTCGGTTAGAAAAAGTACCGGATTGAAAGATACTGTAATAAGAAATATAAGCATTCACGATGCATCTTATGTGCCTCTATTTAATGGTGATACTTTGATTTGCGACAGAATAGCCTACGAAAAAACGCCTTTGGTTTTTGATGAAGATGCACAATATGTTTGGAGTGATGGCACCCCCTCCTTTAAAAAGTATATAAACTACGCAGGTCTGCATAGTTTAAAAGTAACCGATGAGAATGGGTGTTATTATTCCGATTCTTTCAATGTGATTTCACACGAAAACCCTAAAGCCTTATATAAAGCCGACATCTATTCATTGTGTGAAAATGACAATAGAATGGTTAAGTTCACCAATCTCTCTTCAAGTACCGATAGTATTGCGCGCTGTAAATGGGATTTTACTGAAGACACCTTAAGTTCGACCGATTCTGTGGTGTATTTCAAATTTAAAAAATCAGATTTAAAACCAGTTTGGCTCACGGTATGGACCAAATACGGTTGTAAAAGCGACACGATAGATGTGTTCGATATATTACCATCTCCTAAGCCCTTGTTCGACCTTAAAATAAACGACTCTTGCCAATTCAAAAACAGCATAACTCTGCTCAACAAAACACTAAAAGACACTATAGAGAATCCGCGGTTCAAATGGTATTTTAGTGAAGGCTTTATATTAAGCAACAGAAATCCTACTGGTCCCAGAACCTACTCTGATACGGGCAAATTTTACATTGACTTAATTTACACCAACACGAATAAATGCACAGATACGCTGCGCAAATTCGTGCATATTTACCCCCACCCTAAAGCCGATTTTCAATTAAACAGTCCGATATGTTCAAGCGACTCAATTGCATTCCCAAACTTGAGCAGTTCGAATTACAATCCGATGAAAGCGCTATGGGATTTTGGTGACTTGAAAAGTTCTAATCTCTTATCCCCAAAACACAAATACGATAGCAAAGGATATTATACCGTAAAACTTAAAATCACCTCTCCACAAAACTGCTCAGATAGTATATTTAAAAACCTAGTAGTATACAATCCTCCTAAAGCAAATTTCACCATCAATGACAGTATACAATGTTTGCTTGGGAATGTCTTTAAATTAAGTTCAAGCTCAACAGCCGATACAAGCAATTTAGTTGACCAATTTTGGCAATACAGCGACAATACGAGTGAACATGCTGTAATACCAGCAGACAAATCATTTTCATCTGCTCAAAAACATTCCATAAAGCTTAACGTTACCGATATTTTTGGATGCACTGACAGTATTGTGAAATGGGTAGAAGTAAAAAATGGGCCTGTGGTTGATTTCAACATTAATGACCCTTCCCAATGTGAAAACGGTCAAAATTTCAACTTTAATTACCAAGCAATTAATACCAATGACAGTATAGTCAATATAGAATGGCGTATTTTAAGTCAATCCTATTTCAACCAAAGCACATACAGCAGCAACACTTTTCCTCTTGGCAAAACGTCCATACAACTCATACTAAATACCAAATTTGGATGCCCTGGACTAAACAATAAATTTGTGGTGGTGAACCCGGTGCCTAAAGCAAATTTCACCATTAACCAGTCTGTTCAGTGTTTTGATGGACATCAATTCAACTTCACAAACAACAGCTTAGTTTCTAGTGGAAGTATAAAAACAAATAAATGGGATTTCGGTGACCTTAGTACTTCTACCTCTAATAGTCCATCAGCTAAAACCTATTCTACATTTGGACAATACACCGTCAAATTAATTATTGAATCTGATAGTTTGTGTACAGATAGCAGTGTGCAAAACATTGAAATAAATCCCAATCCCATCATCGACATTCAAAGCATAACACCAGTTTGCCTCGGGAAAGCAACTGATTTTAGCAGCCTTTCTTCTATCGCCAAAGGTCAAATTGTAGATTATAATTGGGACTTTGGAGACAATACTTTTGGGAAAGACAGCAGCACCCAACACACGTATGCCAATAGCGGCTTATACACGGTTGTACTTGATGCAAAAAGTGATAAAGGATGCAGCAGCAGCAAAACTTTCCCTGGGTCAGCCGAAGTATTCAGTCTTCCTATTGCTCAATTTGATTACAGCTTGGAAGAAGGTGATCAAAACAACAGCCTTCTTAAATTCAACAACAAAAGCACTCCAAATCCATTAACATCTTTCTGGGACTTCGCTACTTTTGGCAAAGCAATTCACGACACAGCTTTATCAATTGAAGACACTGTTTCTGTTAAAGCATACTTAATTGTAAAAGACTTGAATGGCTGCACCAGTCAAATAAGCAAAACTGTTTTTGCCTCAGGCCCAATGTTGTTATTTATTCCTAACGCATTTACCCCAAACAAAGACCAACTAAACGACTTTTTTAATCCGAGCGGACGAATAACTGTAAAACAATACCATCTTGCCATATACAACCGCTGGGGTGAATTGTTATTCGAAAGCAATGACCCTAAAATTGCATGGGATGGCAATTACAAGAATGATATTTGCCCGCAAGATGTCTATACCTACTGGATAGAATTGGTAGATGTATTTGGTAAGCGCAAAACCTATAGAGGTACATTTACCTTATTGCATTAAGACTTGCTAAAAATAGTAGCTTTAAAAACCATAATTTAACAATAAATTTGCATCATGTTTTGGCTTGCACATCCGAAAACCTATGCACTTATCGTATTGATTGTGGCTCTGTACAGTTTAAAAACTACAGCCTTATTTGTCTACAGACGACGCAATCAAATTAAAGGTAAAGACAACTTCACCATAGGCATTAACACCATTTATTATATTTTCATTATCATCTTAATGATCATATTGATAATGGCACTTCTAAGGGTCAATCTAAGAGAGTTTTTCACCTCAATTTCAATCTTGGGTGCTGCTATAGCTATCCTTGCAAAAGACTATATATCTAATGCCATCAATGGAATGATTTTGATGTTTAACAATCAAATTTCCATTGGCGACCGCATACAAATTGGTGGGCATAAAGGGAAAATCACCCACATCAGTTTGCTCAATTTGCAAATCATCAATGAGGAAGACGATTTAATCTACATTCCAAACACCAATGTTCTAAGTCAAGACATTATCAACTACACCAAAGCTGAGAGCTTAAAGGTAAGTATAGAATTTGTTGCCAAAGCGCACAACATGGAATCGATTGAAGCACTTGAGCAATATTTCTCCAATGTATTTAGTAGTAACCCCAATGTAGAAAAAGACACCTTCCGCCTTAAAGTTATACATTTAAAATACAATAGAATCGATTTAAGAGCTGAAGCCAATTTGATCAAACGTGATTCAAAAATGGAACGTCAATTCAAACGCCAATTGGTCAATGCTTGGTTTAAATACCTGCAGAATTCAGAAAACAAACTGAAGAATTAATTTCATTGCATCAGCATTCAAATAGCCCGCCTATTTCCTTGAAAAAAAGAATATCAATTATCGGTGGAGGTTCTGCTGCTTTAGCTTTTGCAGCCCATATTAACACAGAGAAGTTTGATGTTGTAATATATGAAAAGAATAAAGCACTTGGCCGCAAGTTCTTAGTGGCTGGAGCGGGTGGATTTAACCTCACTCATGGAAGCAATATCCTTGATATGGTTAAACAATACGAACCTCAAGACTTTCTGGAGCAGGCATTGCTGCAATTTAGCAACGAAGACTTTAGACATTGGCTAAAGGTAATTGGCATTGAAACCTATGTTGGAAGCAGCAACAGGGTCTTCCCTATCAAATCAATTAAACCTATTGAGGTGTTACAAGCCATCCTAAAGAATCTTAAACACAAAGGGATACAAATACAAACTGGCAAACAATGGACGGGTTGGAACCCTGATAATTTTATTCAATTAAACGGTTCGGAACATATAGAATCAGACATTGTAGTGTATGCACTTGGTGGTGGAAGTTGGAAAGTAAGTGGCTCGGATGGTTCTTGGCTTTCCTTTTTTAAAGATAAAAACATACCTAACCTTGATTTTAAAGCCGCAAATTGTGCATTCGAAATTCAATGGCCTAGCGATTTTATAAGCCACCACGCAGGCAAAGCATTAAAAAACATCACACTTAGTTCAAGTCGGAAAACCTATAAGGGAGAACTAAGTATTACTACATTGGGACTAGAAGGCAATGCCATTTATCCATTGAGTTCAGACATACAATCAGATCTTGCAGCTTATGGAAAAGCACAAGTAAGTATAGATTTCAAACCCATGTTTACAGAAAAAGACCTCTTAAACAAGCTTGAAAAATCGAAAGCGAAAAGCATCAATGACAAATTAAAAACCGATTTGGTCTTGAGCAATACCGCTATACAACTCATAAAAAACCATTTGGACAAAGATTCTTACGCCAATTATGAAGTCTTGGCTAAAACAATTAAACAACTCCCGCTAACTTTAATTGCCTCAGCTCCTATCGATGAAGCCATATCAACAACAGGTGGAATTGACTTGGAAGCCATAGATGAAAACTTTCAATTGAAAGCACTGCCAAACCATTATTGCTTGGGTGAAATGTTAGATTGGAATGCTCCCACCGGAGGCTATTTATTACAAGCTTGTTTTAGTATGGGGGTAAAATTGGCGAGACACCTGAACGATCAAGTGTCTTAAGGCAACAAATCGTAATCGCCCAAACTCAAGACATCCATTACCGTATTGCCATTGGCATCGGTAAAAAAGGGGCGTCTAAACTTAGCATTGCTGATTATTTCAGAACCAATATAACTGCTGCGGCTATGGACCGTTTGTCCAAAAGTATCATCGTAAGCAGAAACCAAAATATAAATCTCTACATCTTTTTTGATGTAATCTTCAGGGGTAAAA
Organism: Bacteroidia bacterium; assembly: GCA_030158725.1. Taxonomy (GTDB): domain Bacteria; phylum Bacteroidota; class Bacteroidia; order NS11-12g; family UBA955; genus JABMMZ01. The sequence goes on along the minus strand of JAOASJ010000116.1, from coordinate 21,653 downwards.
TCGTATAAAACACTGTTCTCGGTAATGTGGTGAACCAAGGTCCACGACAAAGCCAACATACTTATTCTGTCTATTTCTAAATCTAAGATTGCAAAACGCCTGGTATCATTTCCATTCTCATCTTTTTCTACCCAAGAGAAATTAACTTTAGCACTGGCTTCAACCAATGTTCCTTTTTTGTTGTTGCACAACATAAACATTAAAGCCTTGCCTTCTTTAAATGGAGAAATTAATGCATTAGGAGAATATTTAATACGGGCCTCTGGGCGACTGAATCGGCCGTATAAAGAACCAGTAGCCAAAGCAAAGGTCATAAGTCCTAAGAAAGCCTCGTAGCCAGCCAAAACATTACACAACATGCCTTTTGGATGCAAGCCCCCATAACCAACTGTGGTAAAAGATTGTAAACTAAAAAAGAAACATTGCCAATAGGCCATAATGCCCTCACCTTCTATCCCAACAATATATTCAGGGCCTATGAGGTAGTATAAACTAGCAAACAAAAAATTGGCACCTACATAAATTGAAAGTACGGTATACCAATAGGTACTCCACTTGCAAGTAATCACCCATTGGTAGACATGAAATTCAGTCCAAAAATTATTCTTGCGTTTGATGTTAAAAGACCCATCCGCATTGATGCTTCTTTTACGGTTCCGCTCTGTGCGGCTATCAAATCCTAAATCATCCTTGGCCAAATGTCTTGAACGAATGCTCATAGCATTATACTATTCCACGGTAACAGACTTCGCCAAGTTTCTCGGTTGATCGACATTACAGCCTCTCAATACCGCAATATGGTAACTCAATAATTGCAAAGGAATGGTAGACAATAGTGGTGTCAATGCTTCTTCGGTATCAGGAATTTCAATAACGTGGTCAGCCATAGCGCGCACTTGGGTATCACCTTCGGTAACAATGGCGATAATTTTACCTTTACGAGCTTTAACCTCTTGAATATTGCTCATCACCTTTTCATACATGCCACGTTTAGGCGCGATTACCACTACTGGCATTTCTTCGTCTATCAAGGCAATTGGTCCGTGCTTCATTTCTGCAGCAGGATATCCTTCTGCGTGGATGTAAGAGATTTCTTTTAGTTTAAGTGCACCTTCTAAAGCTACAGGGAAATTAACCCCTCTACCTAGGTATAAGAAATTGCGGGCATCTTTATAAATGGCTGCAATTTTCATTACTTCGTCATTTGTTTTTAAGCAACGCTCAACCAATTGAGGAATTGATTCTAATTCACTTAAAGTAGTTCTTAAACGGTCTTGAGAAATTGCACCTCTAATTTGAGCAACCGATAAAGCCATTAAGGTTAAAACAGAAACTTGAGCAGTAAATGCTTTTGTTGAAGCCACCCCTATTTCTGGTCCAGCGTGCGTGTATGCACCTGCGTGACTCATACGAGGGATTGATGAACCAACCACATTACAAACACCAAAAACAGTCGCACCTTTTTCTTTGGCCAATTCCATGGCAGCTAGAGTATCTGCAGTTTCACCACTTTGAGAAATGGCAATTACCAAGTCATCTGGATAAATAATTGGATCGCGGTATCTAAATTCAGATGCGTACTCAACTTCAACAGGAATACGCGCATACTCTTCAAATAAATATTCACCAACCAAGGCTGCATGCCAACTGGTACCGCAACCAATTAAAATTAGACGTTTAACATTGCGCAATTTATCTTCGTATTCATGAACACTGCGCATAGCAAACTTACCTTGTATAGAATCAATACGACCGCGGATACTATCGTGGATAGACTTAGGCTGTTCGTATATTTCCTTTAACATAAAGTGGGGGTAACCACCTTTTTCAATTTGTTCTAAATTGATTTCTAATTTTTGGATAAATGGCGTTTTAGTCACATTGTCGATGGTCTTAACATTCATTTTACCATCTTTAATGATTGCAATTTCACCATCGTTTAAATAAAACACATCGCGTGTATATTCAACAATTGGCGTAGCATCGCTGGCCATAAAATATTCTCCAGGCTGATCGCCTATACCAACCACCAAAGGACTTCCTTTGCGGGCTGCGATTAACTTAGCAGGTTCATTTTTAACCAAAATCACAATTGCATAAGCACCGATAACTTGGTTAAGCGCCAAACGAACAGACTCATCAATTGAAATATTTTCATTGATTTGAATGTCCTCAATTAAATGAATCAACACTTCAGTGTCGGTATCACTTTCGAAAACGTGTCCGCGGTGTTGCAATTCTTCTTTTATGGTTGCATAATTCTCAATGATACCATTGTGGATTACTGCAAGATTTTTCGATTGAGACAAATGTGGATGGGCATTTACATTGTTTGGTTCACCATGGGTAGCCCAACGGGTGTGACCCATACCGATGTGACCAGACACATCTTTACCTACTGTAGAAGCCTCTAAATCGGCAACCTTGCCCTTTGTTTTATATATATTTAATTCGTCGTTGTGAATTAAAGCAACACCGGCACTGTCATAACCTCTGTATTCAAGTCTTTTAAGACCTTTAACAATAATAGGATAAGCTTCTTTAGGCCCAATGTAAGATACGATTCCGCACATGTTTGTTTAAGTTATTAATTATGCAATAATAATTAAAAGTCCTTTTTTATTTATTTTCATTTATAAACATTGTCCGTTTATCTGAACCACATAAATTCTATTTATAATGGCATAAAAAAAGGGATGCGATTGCATCCCTTTTAAATATGTTTATTTTAATTATTGTTTAACCATCACAAAGGTTTCAGGATTGCCCTTTGGCATAAAACTCAAAGGTCTTTCTTTGTCACCTTCGCCAAAACGAATTCTAACCTTCCCAGGACCCATAAATTCGAACAGTCCTTTGTAAGTGTACAATTTATCGCCAGTTACTTTGTCGATTTGAACCATTTCTATTTTTTTAGGCCATGCAGCAGCAGTATCAATCTTATATTTATAAGTCATGGTATCCGCTTTGTTGACGATATTTAAAACACTGTCATTTACAAAATGATACATGAACATATCTCCTTTTTTAGAGACCTTCCAATTTCCTTTTAAAGTATCAGAATCTGACGCTTTTGCAAAAAAAGCAAAACTTAAAAAGCTTAATAGAAATAGATATTTCATGTTATTATGGTTTGAATTCAAATGTATTCATAAAGGCTGTCGTGAAGTTACCTTCTCTAAAGTCTTTGTTTGCCATGATTTGTCTTTGCAAAGGAATAGATGTATGCACACCCTCGATTACAAATTCTTCTAAGGCTCTTTCCATTTTCACAATACACTCTTCACGGGTTTGAGCACTTACTATTAATTTGGCAATCATACTGTCGTAGTTTGCTGGAATAACATAATTCGCATAGGCATGTGTGTCAACACGGATACCGTGTCCACCAGGAATATGGAAGTTAATGATTTTTCCTGGACTAGGTCTAAAATTGTTATAAGGATCTTCCGCGTTGATACGGCACTCAATGGCGTGTTTCAATGGCTCATAGTCTTTACCAGAAATTGGTTGACCTGCAGCGATTAAGATTTGCTCTTTTACCAAGTCGTAATTAATTACTTCTTCGGTTACTGGATGCTCAACTTGAATACGGGTATTCATTTCCATGAAATAGAAATTGCGGTGTTTGTCAACTAGGAATTCAACAGTACCAACACCTTCGTAGTTGATACATTGTGCTGCTTTCTTAGCTGCCTCACCCATTTTCTTACGCAATTCAGGTGTCATAAATGGAGATGGACATTCTTCGATTAACTTTTGGTGTCTTCTTTGAATGCTGCAATCTCTTTCACTTAAATGACAAACTTTTCCATATTGGTCGCCAGCAATTTGAATTTCAATATGCCTTGGATCTTCAATGTATTTCTCCATGTAAATGCCATCATTTCCAAAAGCTGCAGCAGCTTCTGTTTTTGCAGAATCCCAAGCTTTTTCAAACTCTTCATCTTTCCAAATGATACGCATTCCTCTTCCACCACCACCAGCTGTTGCTTTAATGATAACAGGGTAACCAATGGTTTGAGCCAATTTAACACCTTCTTCAAATGAATCCAACAAGCCTTCGCTACCTGGAATGGTAGGAACACCTGCTTTAATCATGCTGTCTTTGGCATTACTTTTATCACCCATTCCATTGATTTGCTCAGGTGTAGCGCCAATAAATTTGATGCCATGGTCTTTACAAACTTGACTAAACTTAGCGTTTTCACTTAAGAAACCGTATCCTGGATGAATCGCGTCAGCATTGGTAATTTCAGCTGCAGCGATAATGTTTGAAATTTTTAAATACGATTGTGCACTTGGAGCAGGACCAATACAAACTGCCTCATCAGCAAAACGCACGTGCAAACTCTCTTTATCCGCTGTGCTATATACCGCAACGGTTTTAATGCCCATCTCTTTACAAGTACGGATGATACGCAAAGCGATTTCACCCCTATTGGCGATTAATATTTTCTTAAACATAGATTGTATTTATTTGTATTTTAATCTATACCTCTGGGCAAATGCTCAGAAAGTAAAAGACTTAAAACAAAATGGTTTTAAATTTTAGTTAGGTTCTACTAAAAATAAAGGTTGGTCGTATTCTACAGGACTGGCGTTATCAACCAAAACTTTTACGATTTTACCACTTACTTCAGATTCAATTTCATTGAACAATTTCATTGCTTCAATGATACAAACTGCTTTACCTACTTTCACTTCATCACCTACGTTTACAAACGCTGGTTTGTCAGGTGAAGATGAACGGTAGAAAGTTCCAATCATAGGCGATTTAATGGTAATTAAATTGCTTGCTGGAGCTTCTGCTGCAGGTGCTGCTTTCACTTCGGCAACTGGTGCTGGAGCGCTAGCTGGCAAAGCTGCTGGTGCAGGCGCTGCTGTTGCTTGAATGTATTGAGGTGCTTGAATTACATTGGTCGCAGGTTTGCGGATTACCAATTTAAAATCTTTTTTTTCAATTTCCACTTCTCCAACATTCTTTTGTGAAGAGACAAATCTAATTAGGTTTTCTATTTCTTTAATATCCATAATGAAGTTGTGTTGTATGCGAATTTATAATTATTTTTCGTTTGAAGGACTATCGTAAGCCCATTTTATGTAAATACTTCCCCAAGTAAATCCTCCGCCAAATGTTGCTAGAATTAAATTATCTCCTTTTTTAAATAATTTCTCAAAATCCCAGAACAACAAAGGAATTGTACCACTTGTAGTATTTCCATAGCGTTGAATGTTCATCAATACCTTTTCTGAAGGTAGATTCATCTTCTCCGCTGTATAATCAATAATGCGTTTGTTTGCCTGATGCGCCAATAAATAGGTAACATCGTCGGCTGTCAAACCATTTCTTTCCATGATTTTAGTTGACACATCAGCCATATTGGTTGTTGCAAATTTGAACACAGTTTTACCTTCTTGGTAAACATAATGTTCTCTTGCATCTATGGTTTCATGTGTTGGTGGCTTTAAAGACCCACCTGCTTTTTGGTGCAAGAATTCTCTTCCTGATCCGTCAGATTTCAAAATTGAATCGATAACACCATAACCTTCTTCATTCGGCTCAAGCAAAACTGCTCCGCCTCCATCTCCAAATATAATACAGGTGTTTCTATCGGTGTAGTCAATAATGGCGCTCATTTTGTCAAAACCACAAACGACTACCTTTTTGTATTGACCAGACTCAATGTATTTTGAACCAATGTCTAAAGAATATAGGAAACCACTGCAAGCAGCAGAAACGTCAAAACTCCAGGCATTTTTTGCACCTACTTTATCGCAAACAATATTAGCTGTTGAAGGGAAAATTAAATCGCCTGTCACAGTACCAACAATTAGCAAGTCAATGTCTAATGCTGATATGCCTCTTTTTTGCAGCAATTCATTTACTGCATGCATAGCCATGTCTGAAGTGGCTAAACCAGGTACATCTAAAATTCTACGCTCTTTGATACCCGTTCTGGACATAATCCATTCATCGTTGGTATCAACCAATTTCTCTAGATCAAAATTGGTAAGTCTTTTCTCAGGAACATATCCTCCGATTGCGGTAATTGCTGCAGTAATTTTGCCCATTAATGTGTAAAAGCTTGTTTTAAGCGTTGCAAATTATAAATAAGATTTGAAAAAATATCAAAAAGATTGTTTTATTTTATCGATAAGCTTTGAATTCACCACATCTTTGGCCAATCTAAACATACTTGTGAATGTTTCACTTTTAGAAATTCCATGACCGATAATCACCGGTTCATTTACGCCAAGAATAGCTGTTCCACCATATTGATTAAAATCAAAACGATCTAAATACGGGTGTTGAATACCCAATTTGCAAAGGTTTGTATAAATACCTTCACAAACTTTTAAAATTATATTACCAGTTGAACCATCGCAAACAATTACATCTGCAACGTCGTTAAATATATCTCTTCCTTCAACGTTTCCAACAAAATTGATGCGGTCATTAGATTCCAATAAAGGATAAGTTGCTTGATGCAACAAATTGCCCTTTTCTTTTTCTTCTCCAATGCTCAACAAAGCAACTTTAGGATTGTCGATACCATATACTTGTTGGGCATACAATGACCCTAATATGGCAAATTGATTTAATACCTCAGGTTTGCAATCCGCATTAGCTCCAACATCCAATAACAAACCAAAACCTCCACTCATTTTAGGAAGTAGAGATGCGATGGTAGGTCTTTGAACCCCCTCTATGGCTTTTACTGAAAATATTGAACCTACCAACATCGCTCCAGTATTACCTGCACCGATGAAAGCTTCAATCTGTTGTTCTGCTAAATAACGGTAAGCAACGTTGATGCTAGAGTTTTTCTTATGGGCAATTGCTTTGGTAGCATGCTCTCCCATTTCGATTATCTCTTCTGCATGAACTATTTCCAAAGTTCCCTCTGGATAGCCAAGTTCTTGCATACAAGCTAGTATTCGGTCTTTTTGACCGAACAAAACTGGAATAACATCAGGCATTTCTTGCCTTGCTGCTACCGCACCTTTTACCGCTTCAAGAGGTGCAAAATCACCCCCCATTGCGTCTAAACCGATACGCATGGCCATGCTAGATTAGTCGTTACGACCTTTCATAACTTTGACACCACGGTACATACCTGTTTCCAAGTTTACACGGTGATACAAAGAAATGTCGCCAGTTGTAGGATCAGCGATAAACTGTTTGTTGTCCAGGTTGTGGTGAGTCCTGCGTTTGTCCCTTCTGGTGCGCGATATTTTTCGTTTAGGATTTGGCATCTTATTTTATATTATTTTTTAAAAAATTGTTATTCGTCTTCGTCTTCTTCATCAGTGTCTCTCTCAGGCTGGTCATTAGGAATCGTATCTATATCAATGTAACTTGTAATCTTGTCTGTAACCGATGGGTCACATACCAAACCTACATCTGCACATGTTTTCTTTATCGGCAAAGATAAATATACAAAATCAAATACATGTTGTGCTATATTTAATTTATAATCATGCGGCGATAGATACATTAAGTCATCTTCATTCTCTTTTAGATGCTCCGTTATTTTAACCAACACTGTGTGCTTGCTTTTTATCGGTAATCCAATTCGAGTTAAACATCTGTCACAATCCAATTCAATTGTGCCTTTTAAATCAAATACCAAAGTAAACATGGAATTTGTTTTGATGAATAACAAGTTGAGAACTATGTCCTGCCCTGTTAAAGAACTGTTGAACGCCTTAAAAAATGGCTCTGTTATCTGGTACTCAAAATGGTGCTCGCCCTCTTTAAGTTTAATGAACTCTATGTCAAATTCTCTTAGTACATCCATATATCAGAACTCGTTTTTAAAACGGACTGCAAAGGTAATGGATGCAGTATTATTTTCCAAAATTATTATACGTCTGATTACTAGCTCTTTACAACAAATCTTAGAACTGTTGTCCGATAAAGAAATGGAACTGACCCGGCTTGGTGGTTAAGCCTGAACTTAATGTTTTCCAGTCAAATCCATAAGCATAATCTAAGCCCAATAATCCAAACATTGGCAAGAACAATCTAATACCAACACCTGCACTTCTTTTCAAATCAAATGGATTATATGTTCTAGTATTTACCCAAGCATTACCACCCTCTACAAATGCCTGCAAGTATATTGATGCACTCGGTGAGTTGGTTACTGGGAATCTTAATTCACATGTAAATTTATTGAATATCGCTGCGCCTGAATTGCTTGATCCTCCTACCGCATTCTCTGTTATCGTTCTATCAGGATATCCGCGCAATGAAATAATCTCAGTACCAATTTGTCCAAAACTATTCAATCCACTTCCTCCTACCATGAAACGCTCAAATGGAGACAATCCTATATCTTTATTGTAATACCCTAAATAACCAAAGCGCATTTTTGTAGCCAAGACAAACTTACCAAATACTTTATGGTATTGCTCTGCATCAAACTTCCACTTGTGGTATTCTATCCACTTGTATTTCTCATTTAAAGAAACAGTTGAGTAATCTTTTTTGGTGAAAGCAGAAATTGGCGGCGTGGCGGCCAAACTAAAGGTAAAGGTTGATCCTCCTGTTGGGAAAATCGGTTCGTTTACTGAACTTCTACTTAACACATACTTGAACTCCACGTTATTGCTTCTACCTGTATTCAATTGCAAGCCGTAAGCTCCGTTTGCATTGTTCAATTCATATTGTTGTAAGCTGAATGAATAAAACGCAGAGAAATAATCGTCTGGCCATTTTAATCTTTTACCCAATGACAATGAAAATCCTGTAATCTTAATAAACCTCTTATCTGGGTCCGTTCTCGGTCTCGCGTCAAATGACTGATTTGTTCTATACAAACTGGTGGTAAATGAATTTGGTTTTTTACCTCCAAACCATGGTTCAGTGAATGAGAAATTATATGACTGGTAATACAATCCATTTGATTGTGCACGTATGCTCAATTTTTGACCATCTCCTGACGGCAAAGGATTCCATAAACTAGGATGAAATAATTTTCTAGTTGAGAAATTATTCAAGGTCAATCCCAAGGTACCAACCAATCCGCCATAACCATAAGACTGTCCATAAACAGCACTTCTGTTGTTTCCACCCCAACCACCAGACAATTCAATTTGGTCATTGGCCTTCTCAGACACTGTATACTCAATATCTACTGTCCCTGCTGCAGGATTAGGAATAGGATTTACACCCATGGCCTGTGGATCAAAATAACCCAATTGAGACAATTCACGGATAGACCTTTGAATATCACTTCTTGAGAATTTCTGACCTGGTCTGGTTCTCAATTCACGCAATACCACATGGTCGCTGGTCTTGGTATTTCCTTTAACAATAATTTTATTGTAAACCGCTTGTGAGCGTTCTATAATTCTTACTTCAATGTCTATGCTGTCGTTTTCAACTTTTACTTCTACTGGTGTAACACCGAAAAACAAGTAACCGTCGTCCATATACAAACTCGAAATATCTGTACCATTCGGACTGAAATACAAACGCTCATCTAATACCGTTTGGTCGTAAATATCACCTTTCTTTATTCCAAGCACTTTACCCAAATCACTGCTGCTGTATTTATTGTTTCCTGTAAAGGTGATGTTTCTGAAGTAATATTTCCTACCTTCATTCACCCCTATTTTAATCACCACCTTGCTTGGACTGATACGCACCACTGAGTCAAAAGAAATGCTAGCATCTCTATAACCTTTGCTGTTGTATTTGGTGATTACACTTTTTAATTCTTCTTTATATGTTTCCTCAACAAATTTTGATGAAGCAAATACATTTATCTTTTTGCGTTGGCGTTTGGTTTTCTTCAAGCTGCGTCTTAAATCTTGATCCGCCACATCGGTATTGCCAACAAATTCAATATCGTAAACTTTCACTTTCTTGCCTTTATCAATGGCAATACGCAAAATATCTTTGTTTGGTGTGGTATCGGCTTCTTGTTTGAAATCGATTTTCACGCCGTAATAACCTTTTTTATAATAATGGCTTTTGATTTCACGTCTCAGTTTATTCAACATGTCCTCATTAATAACCATTCCTGCCTTAACACTCAATTCTTCACGCAGGGTTTTTGCCTCCGACTTTCCTATTCCCCTAATACCGAAACGAGCCAAACGAGGACGCTCTTGAACTTCAATAATCAAGTAAATTTTACCATCAACAATTTTCTTAGCATACACACTTACAAAAGAAAAATAACCTTGTTTCCAAAGGTTTTCAATGGCTTGTGATATTTCATTGCCAGGAACTTTTATGCGTTGGTTAAACGATAAACCTGTATTGAAAATAATGATGTTTTTGTCAATGTATTTATTGCCCTTGGTTTCAATAGAAACGATGGTGTATTCTTTTGGTTTGTTATAATCCAAAGGAAGATAATTACGGGTAGAATCTTGCGCCTTCAATGTTACAACACTGAAAATAGCCTGCAAGCAGAAAACAAGCGTTAAAGCAAAGTTTTTCTTATGGTTTAATTTGATCACTTGTTTTTCCAAATCTTCTTTCTCGTTTTTGATAATCTAAAATTGCTTTATAAAAGGCTTCTTGGTCGAATTCCGGCCAATAAATATCTGTAAAATAAAACTCGCCATAGGCCATTTCCCAAAGCATGAAATTACTAATGCGGAATTCACCACTTGTTCTAATTAACAAATCTGGCTCTGGCAAAGACCCTGTATTTAAAGAGGCACTGATAACCTTTTCGTTAATTTCTTCAACCTTTATATTTCCATCTTGAACCAATTCAGCAATTTTTTTAGTTGCTTGAACAATGTCCCAGCGTGCACTGTAGTTGAGGGCCAAAACCAAATCCATGCTATCGTTATTGGCTGTTAAGGCCATGGCTTCTTGCAATTCATTGTAAGCATCTTTTGGCAATGCCTCAATGTCTCCAATGGTGCGTAAGCGGATATTGTTTTTTTGAAGGGTTGCCACTTCTTTTCTTATGGTTCTTACCAATAGAGCCATAATGGCTTTTACTTCCAATTGGGGTCTATTCCAATTCTCTGTGCTAAAGGTATAAAGTGTTAAATACTTAACACCCAAACGCGCGGCTGTTTCTGCCACTGTGCGAACGGATTTAACACCATACTCGTGACCAACAACTCTTGGCAAAGCTCTTTTCTTAGCCCATCGTCCGTTACCGTCCATGATAATGGCAATATGTTTCGGTAATTTCTCTCGATCTATTTGAGGTAAAAGACTATTGGTGGGCATCTGCTGAGCTCTAAGCATGCAAAAGTATGATTTATTTTCCGAAAATTATAACGAAGTTAATCGCAATTAGTTACACCTATAAACCTGAGCAAGGATCTCCAACTACGTTTCTGAAACTTATGGTCAATCCAACCATGAAATACCAATCTTTTAAAGCGGGATCTCCCCTCATGCTACCGCCAGTTATAGGTTTTTTGTTGTTCAATGTTTCGGTATGCGAATAGTCGCCTGCCCCAACACCTTGCTTTGCTACTATTGTATTGTAATCGACGTATTGTCCTTTTGTGTCGTCTAGATAATCGGTAAATGTTTTTCTAAATCCAATTTCCAAACCGATAACCGTCCTTCGTTTAACATTAAATTTATAGCCTAAACCCAAGGTCAACGATGGTTGAATTAAAGAATATTGTCTTTTGTCATTGACTTTCTGTCCTTCTGTTCCAATATCCCTCAACTCCAATTTATCGCCACTTGATAAACGGTGAACAGGATTAAACATAAACATATTGAAACCTGCAAAAACAAAGGTGGTTTTATTTTCTTCATGTTGATTCGCATTAATTCCGAATGGCTTAAAATTAAATTCTAAGTTGTAACCCAATTCATAAATATTGCTTTCAAATGAAATGTTTCTGTAAGCGTTTGCGGAAAAGTTCTGATCGCTACCAGAGATACTCGCATAGGTAAATTGATAGCGGCTGCTGAAAAACTTAGAGTGGTGATATTTGTACATCAAGCCTATAGCAGGATGTGATTCTGCCCACACAATTTCAGGAGCTATATCACCTGAATAATTACTTGCTCCAACAAAAAGGCCAAGTTCTGTCACGCCATTCCTATACCTCTGCGCATAAGCATCAAAGGACAACAGCAAAGACAGCAGTGTCAAAAACCTTAAATTAAAATAAAGCACGTGTAGTTTTTTCCCGATAGGCTAGAAATTAAAGCAAGGTTGACGTCCACCATGTATGCGGTAAGTCAAAGTCAAACCGCCAATAACATACCAATCTTTGGTTGCAGAATTTCCTCTTGCATCGCCATTTTCAAAAGGTGTTTGGCCAACTTCCATACTTCTGTCTTTTAATGCAACAGCCATTGGTCCACTAGCACCTCCTACGATAATATTGTCAACATAGATTGATGAAACGTCATCTAGGTAATCTGTAAATGTTTTTCTAATACCAAACTCAAAACCAAATGCCCAATAGTCATCTAATTGCCATTTAGCACCGACACCTACAGGAACACTTAATTGGGTTAATGAATATCTTCTTTTGTCGTTAAACTTCGTTGTCTCTTGTCCTTCAGTTCCCAATGGTTGTAACTCAATCCAGTCTCCATCTTGCGCTTGCAAGGTTGGATCCATCATGTATGATTGGTAGTGAAATTGTGCCTTTGGATTAAAACGAAAAACTGAAACACCTGCGAATAAATATGGAGACCACCCGTAAGATGTTTTGGTTTGCTCATAGCCTCTGATATTCCATTCTCCTTGAACTGAAAATTCAACGATGTCTGATTTAAAACTTAAGTTTCTTCTGCTTCTGTATGGATCTGAAGCAAAGTTTTTGTCTGATCCTTCGATTTTGCCATAGATGGCTGTTCCTTTGAATGTCAAATAAGGACCGTAGTTGTAACGGCAAATTAATCCACCTGCAAACTTGGTCTTATTCCACAATGGCATATAGCCATCGGTAAATTCACCCATATAGTTTGATCCTCCTAGGTAAGGACCGAAATCAAGAGAGCTCACTTTCTTTTGAGAGAATGCCATAAATGGCATTAAAAGCAGCAGGTTTAGGGTTATAATTAATCTATTTTTCATTGACACACAAAAAACAATTTACGAAATTAGTACTTTTCAATGATAAAACGAAAAAACCTAGCAATTATTTTACGAATAGGAAACCTTCTTTCCAAGTCAAACATTTATTTAGGCTTTTAATCCGCCTATCGTATCAAATAAAAATAGCCCCTCACATAGCGCCAAGGGGTCTTCTTCCCTTTGTATTTGATGAGGTAAACAAAATAATCTGTTGGACATAAAACCCCTTTATACTTTCCATCCCATCCCTCTCTGGCATCATCTGTTTCATACACTTTCTCTCCCCATCGGTTGTAAATTTGAATGTTTGCAAATTGAATTGATCCAGAATTTATCTTAAACACGTCATTGCTTCCATCATCATTGGGCGTGAATGCTGTTGGTATAAAAAGGGTAACTGTGTCTAAAACACATATTTTTATTTTAAAACTATCCCTGCAATTTCCTTCATTTTTAATCTTTAAGGTTATGGTGTACTCGTCAGTATCTCCTTGATACATGTGAGAAGGATTGCTTGTTGGATCGTATGGAACAATAGCGCCATCGCCAAAATCCCAGAAACCCGATGTTCCACCTTCACTTAAATTTATAATTTGTAAAAGTGCATTGTTGCTGTACAAACATTGCCCTGCTGGTGAACTATTAAAATAAGCCCTTATCCTTGAATACCCGGGTATGGTTGCCACGGTATCATACGTACACAAGGTTTGTGTATTCTGAACTTTTACTTTGTAAGTGCTGCCTACTGGAGCCGTTATATTCGCTGTTGTTTGTGCTGGTATGGTGTTCCATAAATACTTGTAAGGTCCAGTTCCACTCATTTGCAAGTTTGCAAATCCTAGGTTTCCAAAACATTGCTTAGGACTTGTACTCACCGTTCCGTAAAATGGTGGATGCACATATATTTGCCTATTCTTGACCACCGAATCACTGCAACCATCTTTTAAAACCACTCTGTAATTAACCGTTGTTCTTGGTTGAATGTAGATGTTCTGAACGTTGTAAGCACCATTGCTCCATTGTATTGAATAGCTTCCTGTTCCTCCTTTTACATTGGTGCTCAATGTTACTGGTACACCTGGGCAAACCGTGTCTTTATCTGACAATAAATCCAATTTCAAAGTATCCCCAACATCCAAAGTAAATGTGCTGATATTGGTGCATTTTCCTGTTCCTACTTTGTATGTTATTTTGTGGTTGCCCGTTCCCGCCTTGAATGGATTAAATGTATTCCCAAGAATTCCCGCTCCACTCAAAACACCTCCAAGTGGACTGATTCCTAAGTTAACCACGGTATCACGCATGCAATAATTTGGGACCAAACCAGTAATACTTGGATTGGGCAAAGGACTAACTGTAATAAACAAAGTGTCTTGGCATTTACCCGGCATATTAAACAGTATGCGGTGCTTGCCAGGGCCTGCAAGCGCGGGACTAAACATCCCTGTTACGCCATTTGTTATTCCTGTTCCTGCAAAACTTCCTTTACCTGTATTGTTTTTTAATTTAAATGGATCGTCGGCCACACAAAATACTGTGTCTTTTTGAATATCAGAGCGCGGATAAACATGAACAATTATGGTGTCCTTACATCCATTCGCATCGGCTACAATTTGGTTGTAGGTTCCGCGACCGGCCGCAGCTGGACTGAATTTTTGGTAATACAAACTGTTTCCAATAATGCCTTTGCTTCCTGTAAACATTGCATTCCAAGGGTCGTTGAACAAATATTGATATCGCATGTAATACGCAGTGTCACTCACACAATTTTTTACCGTATCGGCATAAAATCTTGTGTAACGCAAATACATTATCTTATCGTCTTTGCACCCATTTTTTGCATGGTAGGTTAATATTGAATATACAAAAGTAGAACGGCTTGGAACTTTAAAAGAATCTGCAGCAAAGGTTCCGGCAAATGAATCGACCATTCCCTTTCCTGTCCAAAATCCTCCAGCTGGCAACCCTGCAGGCAAAGTTCGCAATCCCGCATCGGGACAGGCAATCTCGTCCCATCGAGCATCCACATCTTGTATGGTTCTTTGCAAAGTATCTTTACATCCATTGATGCTGTATACATACAATTTAAGCCCTGCTCCTGCAGCATTTGGAGAATTTATACCCTTGATGCTATTGCTCACCGATGGGCCAGTCCACAAACCGCCAATGGGATAAAACTTAAATGTATCGGCACTTACCGACTTACAAATGGTGTCAAATTGTTTAATTACAAGTCCATCAATATTGATGGTTTTCTTACTGCTACAGCCATTCCAAGTATAGGTAACTACAAATGAACCAGCTGTATTTGGTGGTGTTATAACTCCAGAAGCATTAATGTTCGGTCCCGACCAAGTGCCACCACTTGGGGTAAAATTGGTCACCAAAAATGGCGCTGTTCCTGGACAAGCAGCATTAGGTGCTCCGGCATTTATTGCTTTAACTGTTACAAGAACAGAATCTTTGCAAGAACCAACAGTGTAATAAACTTTAAAGTTTCCACCACCAGAAATGCCTGGGTCAAATGTACCATTGGCTGAATTGCTAATGCCTATGCCCGACCATGTGCCACCGCTCGGTTGTGCACTTAGGTTAAATGCTGAAGCCGATTGACAAACAGTGGTGTCATTTTGAGCCACCGGAGGGTCTAAAACCAAAACATCTACTGTGTCTCTGCCAGGCACCGAAACACCATCAGTCACTTCCAAAATATATTGGGTACTAACGCTTGGACATACCGTTTTTGGTGGCGCACCAGTCAATCCGCCACTTATCCAATTGTAAGCATAGTTGCTAGAATTTCCTCCGCTTAAGGTTGCTGTTAAAATGGCGCAGGAGCCTTTGCACAAAATTGTTTTATTGGTTTTTAAAACCAAATTTATAGGACAGTCTGTAATCTTAAAATTCAATTTTGCATTTATCTTCCATATACTGTCGCAAGCATCTTTGAAAGACGAATTGAAATTCAGTACATAATTGCCACTTTTGTTTAAGCCTGAAACAAATGACACATCGAAGGTATTGCTTTCATTTTTCGAGTCACAATTTATAGCCGTGACATTCGAAATTATGGTAGACAAAGCGCCGCTGAGTTTAAAATTGGACGCCTTAACCGAATCACAATTAAACTTCTGATCGAGGACCACACGAATTTTATTTGAATTACAAGTTGGGTCGGTAATGGCCGAAAACTTTGGTTGCGGCACTGAGGTAATTTTAGCCTCCCAATTCAAGTCCCAACCATCGCAAACAATATTGGCATCTGAATGGAAATAAAATGTAACGCAAGAATCACTGGCGTTAATGGCTATTGGGTTGTTAATAGTTCCAGTATAGGTTCGAAGCAAAGTTCCATTGGTATCGTTGCCTTTGTAAACCCTCAGATAGTCTGATATAGATTCTGAACAATATGGTCCGTTAAACTTAATATTAATGGTACTTGCACCTTTTACACAAACAGTAAAAATCAAATTTTCATTGTTGGCGTATTTCTTTGCAGATTGTTTGTTCCCTTCACTATCGGTTAACTTACCCTTACATGCATACACTTTGGCATTGGCCATTTTATAAGTGGTTTGAGCCACGCCTTTTGTAAAAACACCCATAAACAAAAACAGAATCAATAGTTGATTCATGGTTTTCATTAGGTATGTCTTGACACTTTTCACTTCTTATTTGGTAATTGTTATATTGGGGGTATTTATAGAATTGCTCCAATTGCCTGCCCTGTCGCGCAGCTTGATATCGAATTGGGTTAATTCAGAATTGCCAGTACCCAATAAAAATGTATTCTTAATTTGAACACTGATGATTCCTTTTATTTTGATTTCAGAACCGGGAGGTGACAAGGGTTTTACAAAATAATAATCGGCGTTAGCCAAGCGTCTGTCTTTGATAAACAAATCATTTTTATCTGGATTGTCCTCTCCAATATCGCCATCGGCATCGGTGTATTCAAAGCGAAGCACCAAGCTGTCTTTAAATTCTTTTATTGACGTTGAATTCACATCCAAGAACTTTATTACCGGAACAGAGCTAACAGCTGAATCTTTCTTACATGACGCGCCGTACAGACTCACAATAAGTAAAAAAGATATGTTTATATATTTAGTCATACTTAATTGAGGCGTAAGGCAAAATGTTTTACAAAATTGAAAGAGGTACTTGAGGAAGGGATAAAAACCTTTGGATTTACTTTATCGGAAGTTTCTGTTCTTACCCAAACCACATCACCTGAAGTCCCAATATCAGCAACATTAATGGTGATGCTATGCCAATAATCCAAATTGCTTCCTGCAACACCTTTTGCATTAAATGGGTTTGGTTCTAAAACCATGTTTTGCACCTTGGTGCTATCATAAGCATTGGGGTTTAAAGAGAAATTAATTTTTGTACTTGCAAATTGATTTACCGGTGTTTTATCGTCGGTATAGGCCACCCAAATTTTTAACGAATTGGTACCACTTGGAACCACCAAAGGGTTGTATCCATTTCTTGTCAATGGTGTACTTGAACCATCTGCAAAAGCGATAAGGCCTCCAATTTGGGGTATAAAGTCTATGCTATTCGCTGTATTCCCAAATTGGTCTTTTGCTCCTGCATTAATCCAATTGCTTATGTTTTGTATGTATTCGTTTTTCTTAGCGGTCCAATCGCTTCCCGGATCAATGGTCAATGGCATTATGCCTTGAGACCCTGGAATAAAAACACTCAAACGGTGCAACAACATACTTTTTGCTGCATCACCTGGAACTACACGCAAATTAAATTGAGGGTTATTTGGGTCCGTATTGGTGCTAAGTCTGTTTATTAAAGAATTATAAGAGCTTTCAACTGAACGAAAATCTGGTTCAAAGTTTCCATCGTGGCAACCACTGTTCGAACAGGTTGGTTTGAAAATATTTTTATGCAAGCCTTCTATTGAATTGGGGTCAATTGGCTTATCGCTAATTACAGGACCTTTATTGGTATTGTCCCAATTGTCATATGGATTCCCCGACTTGGAACTCTTTTTACAAGCCACCAAAGCCATGATAAGGAATAGACTAAAAATAAATTTCATCTTCATATGCGGTCGAATAAACTCATGGATTCAAAATCGACCAAACCGGCCGCTTTTACTTCGTCTTTAAAACCTAAGATATCGGCAATTGTTAAAGCCATATCGGTTACTTTTCCTACAGGATTGGTTTCATTGCCTACCAAAAGATTGGAAGGAACATTTTGGCCTACCATACCACCAAACACACGCAATGAATTGCTGTCACCATGGTCGTAGCCATACCAATCGTTTTCGTCTTGTATTGGGTTGTGTTGCAAATTACGGCCACATTCAGGAACAAAGGTCATTATGGTTTTACCGCTCATTTCAGGAATTTGAGTTTGTATGTAATTCCACAAAAAGCCCATGGCATGATCGGCGCGGTGCATGGCTTGTAAATAGCCTGTAAAGTTGCTGTGGCAACCATCGATATTGCTCAAGTTAACCACCAATAATTTGGGTTTAAACACACGCAATACTTCTGCTGCATAACCAATGGTTGAGCCATCTCCACCTGATACAGGAGGCATTGGCAGTAGTCCCGATGATTGTCTTTGAAAAGTATTGGCTATAAATTCCTTGATTTGGGTTTTCTCATCGTCGGTATTTCTAATACCTGGCATATCTCCTTTTTTGATGTTAAAGGTATTGTCCAGGAAATTTTTCATTTTATACACTGGCTCTAACTCCTCTTGGGGGTGGTAGATTTTGGCATTGGATAAAGCCGCATAGCCATCGCCTCCAAAGGTTATACCTGGTGCAAAAAAGTTTGCTCCATATTGCAAACCAAAATCGGGATGCTTGCTTGAATTTAATAGTGGTATGGAATTAGAAATGGTGTTGCCAATAAACCAAACATCAGTCGCTTTATAACCTCCGAAACGTCTTGCGTATTCGAAAATAGTAGGGTTCATTGGTCTAACTTTTAAACCTTGACCTTCAACTCTGCTGCCAGTAATTAAAGAATTCCATCCACCGTAATGTCCCCCTGAAATGGCCCTCATTTCTTGAAAAATGGTGCCTTGCTTTTGTAATGACTGTGATAGAATTTTTGGTATGGGTTGACTGCCATTGGGTTGACCAGATGGTGTTATTCCATAAGCTATTTTAGAAGCAGGTGCTGCCCCTTCCAACATATTGTACAAAATATTTCCTTCTACATTATAGCCTTGGCTATCGGCCAAGTATCGCTGTAGTATAGAATCTTGTTGGCGCAATCCACCTCCAAACATCACAAAAACCACATGGTCTGCCTTGGGCGCATTGGTGCGTGCAAACAAGCGACCGGAAGGCAAAATATAAGGCAATACCATACCACCTGCGGCAAGGGTTGCTGATTTGATTACAAATTCTCTTCTTTTCATGGTTGTGATTTAATAAAACATGTATTCATCAGATGCAGCAAAGGCGGTATATACCAGCTCTGGTCTAAAATTAGGATTCGATTTATTGGCGTTAATAAAATTGGTAAACCAAGTTTTCTCTGCTTCGGTAGGTCGGCGAATAAAAAAGCGAATAAAGGTTTCTTCAATAAAACGCTCGGTGCTATCTGTCATCATTTTCCTGCTAGGCAATTTGACATTGGCACTGTTCATATAGTTGCTAATGATGACTTCATTGATTAACGATTTGTCACCACAGCTTTGCATTACCCTATCTGTTCTACTTAACTCATTGATAGAAGATGGTTTTTGAAACAAATTGGTGCTTAAAATACTGTGAAATTCAATATTTGATTTCGACTTATCTTTATTCAGATTGTCACCATACGAACTGGTATCCACCACTTCGTAGGTATTGCTGTCTTTTTTCTTGCAGGCAGAAATTCCAATTAGAAAAACCAAGACTAAGGCAGGTTTAAAAATGTGCATATTCATCGCTTGCTAAAATTGTTTCTTGTACTGTTTGTAAACTTTTATTTGTGTAGAAATCAAATATCAAATTATATGTTTCTTGGGTAGTTGGTTCTCTTCCCACTAATGTAAGATAACACCATTTGATCATGCCTTCATGAAACTCACGCGAATTGCACAGCATTTTACAATAAGAAGGTTTATTGTCTGCAAAGGCACCAAACAAACTTCCACCTTTCCCTGATTCGATTATCGGATATGCAATTGCAAATTCATCACGAGTAGGAAACCTAAAAAACAAATCGTCGAATGAAGCATTTACAAAATTCAATGTATTCATATTGATGATATCGTAAATAGGATTATCGAGCATGGCTGCGTACATATCCGAAATTCCGATAAGACCTAATTGGTATAAGCGCCTCGATTTTAAAACATTTTGACAGCGGTTAATCGTTACCATGGCTGAGAACACGCCAACAGAATCGCCGTTCAATCGTGCGGACAAGACGGCAAACTGGGCATTTCCAATTTGTTGGTAAAACTCTTCTTCGCCTGCCCCTTCCAGCAAACGCGCTTTACTCAAATCATATATTCTTTGGTAGTAGGCCCTTTTATAAGAAGAATCGCCAGGTACATAAATGGAATCGGTCATCAGTCTTCGAATTAAAGACTTGCGCACACCGTAGTTTAAATCACCGCCACGCAATACTGCTAGGTCTCGAATAACTTCATTGTCTAGTGGCTCACGACCCAACAAATCGATGTACAAACGGTTGATGTAATTCTCAACTTTAACAGTTGATACATCATCATAATTTTTGGGCGTATTATTAGGAACAAGAACTTCTTTATTCTTACAAGACACGCCATACAATAGAAAAATAAAAATAAACCAAGTGTTTTTCTTCATAGGCTGAACTGAAAATAGGTTCTTACGTTTGACAAACGTATGAATTTATTTTAACATAAACAAATATTAAAAAAAGAAAATGCTTGTGGAAACAACTGATTTTCAGCAGATAAAATCAGAAAAAACCTTCAAAAAAACTTAAAACACCAAATAAATACCCTTGATTATCAAATGGTTATAAGTATTTGTAAATCAGTAAGCAACCAGAATCGAGTTTACTCGTCTAAAAAAGAGTAAAAACACTACCCTTATGAAAAAAGTACTTACTTGTCTGTTGATTTTATTTGCCCTAGTATTTGCCAATAACAAAGCAGAGGCAGCTTGCAATTGGAAAAACCGAAATCCTTATTTCTATCCTTCGGACAGTTGTAACACCAATTTAAAAAAATACAGTGTCAATGGATATATTGCATTTCAGTACCCAGGCGGTTGCCTTAAATATACTTGGAAAGTAAATGGCAATGTGGTTGGAACTTCAAATATGGTCATTCATCCAGTAACAACCAATGGCACTTATGTAATAAGCGTAACTGTAAGAGACACCTGCAACAATTGCGATACAACTTTCACCAGTACCGAAACAATTTCCTGTATACCCAATTGCAATTGGAAAGGCAAAAACGCAACTTTTAGTATTTATGATTCTTGCTCGTATTCTAGAAGCAACCCTAACTTCATAAGTGGTATATACTTTCAAAACACCTCCACCCCATGCATGAAGTACACTTGGAAAGTAAATGGAACAACCATTTACACTGGAACAAGAACCTATATAAGTTATTTCCCGAAACAAAATGGCACTTACA
>JAOASJ010000115.1 GCA_030158725.1 Bacteroidia bacterium | reverse complement strand
TGTTGGCTGCAATTGGCTTAATTATTATCATCAAACAATTGCCAGTGTTTATGGACATAAATCCAGCTTTAACTAGAGGAAAAGAACCATTTGAGTTGTTAAAGGAAATACCAAGTTTTGTAGCTTCGCTAGACCCAAAAGCAACTTTGGTGGGTGTTATCAGTTTATGGATTATGTTGGGCTGGAGCAAACTTACCCACCCTATACTTAAGAAAACACCAGCACCTTTAATGGTTTTATTGTTTGCTATTCCAGCTGAACTCATACTAAATTTCCAAGAAACTGAACCCGCTTATGCTTTGGTGCATATTGGAAACTTATTTGAAAGCATTAAATACAATGTTGATTTTAGCGGCATGGCCAAAGTTGGATTGTTTATCAAATTTGTTGTCATGTTTGCCTTGGTTGGAACACTTGAATCTTTATTAACGGTTAAAGCAATTGATATGCAAGACCCATACAGACGTAAATCAGACCCCAACAAAGACTTAATAGCAGTTGGTATAGGAAATACTATTGCAGCAATTTTCGGCGGCTTGCCAATGATTTCTGAAGTAGCAAGGAGTTCAGCCAACGTTACCAATGGGGCTAAAACCAGATGGGCCAATTTTTTCCATGGTTTATTTATTTTAATTTTCGTTTTGTTCGCTGTGCATTATATAGAAATGATTCCAAATGCAGCTTTGGCGGCTATGTTAATTTCAGTAGGTATTCGCTTAACCCATCCAAAAGAATTCATCAAGACTTTTAAAATTGGAAAAGAGCAGTTATTGGTTTTTATCATGACCATTATTTTCACCTTTGCAATTGACTTATTGGTTGGTATTGCTATGGGTATGTTGACTGAAATTATCGTGAACATCGTAAACGGCAAACCATTAAAAGCTATTTTTAAAGCGCCAACTGCCGTTTCGTTCACTGAAGATACTTACCTTATTGAAATCAACGAAGCAGCTGTTTTCACTAATTACTTGGGCATTAAACGCAAATTGGATGCTATTCCTCCAGGCTTTACCGTGAACATAGAATTGAGTAAAACCAAATTAATTGACCACACGGTTATGGAAAACATCCTGCATTTTAAACACGATTACGAACATGATGGTGGCAAAGTAAATATTATTGGTTTAGATTCACATGCGGCTGTTTCAAGCCACGAAGCTGCTGCAAGAAAAAAGAAATAGTTTCACATCCCACAAGTGTAGTTTCAAAAACACTTGTGGGATTTTTCT
>JAOASJ010000114.1 GCA_030158725.1 Bacteroidia bacterium | reverse complement strand
GCACCTTTGGCTGCGAATTGCTGCATCATGGCAGTATTCTCAGGATTATAAACCAAGTCATAGAAAAAATGCTTGCTGTTAATTTGTTGGTATGGCAACTCCAATTCCAATGGTAAACTTTGAGTGCTGTTGCTCATTCCAATTGGTGTGCAATTAACAATCAAATGGTATTGACTTAAATCTAGATTGCTATAATTTAGCACCCCTTTCCTACTGCAAACATCATATGGTATTTGAAGTTTATCCAGCGCATATTGAATGGCCTTTGATGAACCACCATTGCCTAAGACAAGTGCAGGTCCATTACCTGTATACCAAGATTTCAAACTTTGGGCAAAGCCTAAATAATCGGTATTGTAAGCACTTAAAAATTTTGTTTCAGGATGGATTAAAATAAAATTAGCTGCTCCTATCTTCTCAACTTCTTCACTTAAAGTTTGACAATACTTAAGCACCTCCGTTTTGTGAGGAATGGTAACATTAAAACCAATTAACTCAGATTGTGAATTCAAAAATGCAGGTAACCCATCGAGGTCCTTCAATGGAAAGGCTTGGTAATCCCAATTAAATAGGTTTTCATCTTTAAATTTTTGTTTAAAATATGCTGGCGAAAATGAATGCGCCAAGGGATAACCTATTAGTCCCAATAAAGGCATACTAACTTTTCTTAGCAGACGTTTTTGCTTTGATGTATTCTACAACTATTGGCAATAAAGAAATCCCAATAATAGCAAAAATCACCATTTCAAAATTGTCTTGAATAAATTGATTTTTCCCTAACAAGAAACCAAGAGTGGTAACACCACCAACCCATAAGGCTGCACCTAAAACACAATTGACAATATATTTTTTGTATGCCATAGATCCAGCACCCGCAACAAAAGGAGCAACTGTTCTAACTATAGGAATAAAGCGCGCAATGATAACAGTTTTACCTCCGTATTTTTGATAATAGGCTTCTGTTTTCTCAATATGTTCCCGTTTTAAGAACAGTATTTTCTCTTTACTTTTAATCAGTTTACCAAAGAATTTACCTATCACATAATTGGTATTGTCACCCAACAAGGCCGCCAACATCAACAAAGGAATGAGTATAGCAATATTCAAACTGCCTTCAGAAGCTGCTAAAGCACCTGCTGCAAAAAGCAATGAATCACCAGGAAGAAGTGGCATAACCACCAAACCAGTTTCAACAAAAATAATTAAAAACAATATCCCATAGATCCAAATACCATACTCACCTATCCAATCTTTTAGGTAAACATTCAAGTGTAATAAAATATCCAGTCCGTGTTTGATGATTTCCATGGGGCAAAAGTAAGAAAACTAAGGGAATAAAAAACCCTTGGATTTATTACTCGTTTAGATAAGCCAACAATTCGGTGGCTTCATCTTTTTTCAATTTACCAGCCATTACCAAACGGATTTGTCTACGTCTCAAAGCACCCTCGTATTTCACCTTTTCCATTTCGGTTTCCGGCTCTATAGTTGGAACCAAGACTGGCTTATTTCTAGAATCGATAGCTACAAAAGTGTAATATGCATCATTGCATTTGTACTTTTCGTTTCTAGGAATATTTTGCGCATAGACTTCGATATACACCTCCATACTGGTATTGAACGAGCGTGTAACATAAGCTTCAAGTGTAACTACGTCACCCAAACGGATTGGTTCTTTGAAAGAAACACCATCCACACTTGCCGTTACAACAATGTTGTTGCTGTGCTTTTGAGCAGATATCGCTGCAACAATATCCATCCAATGCAAGAGTTTACCTCCCATTAAATTGTTTAAGGTATTGGTATCGTTCGGAAGAACGATTTCATTCATAATGGTGTATGAATCTTTTGGTTTTTTTATGTTAGTCATTTTTGTTTTTATTTTATTCCCAAAGCCAAGTGAATCTCTTTTTAGGTTTTAGTCCAAATGGCACTATGGTATTTTTTGTTATAAATTCAACTGCTTCTTCTGCACTATCGGTAACAAAGAAAAGGTCTTTGTCTTCTGCACTTATGGTTCCACTTTCTATCATGTCTTCCATATATTCTAATAATCTTTTATGGTATTCGCGACCAAAAATCACAACTGGATAACGTTTGATCATGGTGGTTTGTATTAAAGTTAACACTTCGAACAATTCGTCAATAGTTCCAAAACCACCTGGCATTGCTACAAGACCATAAGAGTATTTCAACAACAAAACTTTACGCACAAAGAAGTAGCGAATATTGGTAAATTTTTGAAGATAAGGATTTGGATGTTGTTCAAATGGCAACACGATGTTGCAACCAACCGACTTCCCTCCTACTTCTACAGCTCCTCTATTGGCGGCTTCCATTATACCTGGTCCTCCGCCTGTCATGATTGTAAAACCTTTTTTCGCAATCATTCCCGCCAAGGTTCTAGCGCTTTCATAATGGGGATGGTCTTCTTTAAATCGGGCTGAACCAAATATGGTTATACAAGGACCTACGAAATGGAGAACCCTGAAGCCTTTTACAAATTCGAACATCACCTTAATGGTGAAAATAAAATCCTTAACCCTTGATTGCGGACCTTCTAAAAAATTTATCTCTTCTTTGTTAAATGATTGTTTACTCATAAAATTTACATCTTTAATTATTTAACTCTAAAATTGAAATTTGATTTCATTTCTTGAACTAAATAATTAAAATTTCATGCAAAAGTAAGATTTCTAAAGTCAATCTGCACAAGATTTTAATAAACAAGATGTTTAGATAATTCTTATTTTTGCGAATGACTGGGTCATGTATTTGTCATTATTGTTTCAAATTATACTACAGTCGCTCAAAATTAGTTAACCCATCTATGTCAACAAAGCGAATATTACTTTTATTAACGGCAGTTTTTAGCCTATTGCAAGCGTGGGCCTACCAACCGGTTGCGCTTGGTCAATGGCGTGTTCACCTTCCCTACAACAATGTGAATGCAATATGTGAAACGCCTGATAAAATTTATTGTGCATCTGAAAACGGTTTATATTCTTATTCAAAAGCCGACGGTATTACCGAACGCTTATCTCCGGCCAATGGTTTTTCTGCTTACAAAGTTAAATGCATGACCTACGACTGGAATTCAGGGACACTGATTATTGTTTATGCAGATTCACGAATAGAAATGGTGAAAAACAAAACCATTGAAAAAAACGATGACATCTTTAGAAAAACGATAGTAGGAGAAAAAACCATTCACCATATTCAAATAAGCAACAACATTGCCTACATAAGCACTTCCTTTGGCCTATTGGAATTTGACTTCAAAAAAAATGAAATTAAAAATTCATACTTAAACATTGGCCCTGCAGGAACTGTAATTGATGTTTATGCATCAACCGTTTTGGGTGATAGTATTTTTATTAGCAGCAAAACAGGAATATACAGCGGATACAATAGTCCTAGCACCAATTTAGCCGACTATACCAACTGGCATTTAAGTATTGCAGCGAATATAAAATCTCAAACCCTTGCAGCCTTCAATCAATCAATTTACGCAGAATTGGACAGTCAATTAATGGTAAAGAAAGGCAATACTTGGCAGGTATTTAAACCACGTATTCGTAAAAGAATAATTACAAATATTGAGGTTCAACACGACAAATTAATAATTGGCTCATTTGCTGACAGTATTTATACCATTGATAAAAACGGTATTGGGAACAACAAAGGCATCAATGTACTTAACCAAAGTATGCTTGACTATGATGGTCAATTCTGGTATTCTAGTCCATCCAATGGTTTGGTGTTTATGCATCCGAATGGTGAGCAAGTTTATTATCCTAATGGCCCGCGTTCAACGGATGCCTTTTCATTCGTAAACGCTTATGGCAATTTATTTACACTAGCAGGTGGATATATGCCAACTACCGACGCTCCTACATTTAACGGAAACAAATACTATTATTTCAACAACTTCGAATGGAGCAGTTCTCCTAGCGATCCGTTTACCTATCCTTTGTACGATTACATAACAGCCTCTTACCAAAAATCGAATGGCCGTTTGTACATCGGCACTTTCGGAAAAGGGATACTGCAACTGAACAATGGGGTTGCAAGTAAAATATATGATGAAACTAACTCGCCATTAAAGAAACAAGTTTTCTATACCATTATCCGCGGATTGGCAAGCGACAACCGCGACAATCTTTGGATAAGCAATTTCAATGTTGACAGTGCTTTGTTGCGCATGAGCCCTTCAGGTGCTTTTACAAGTTTCAAGTTGCCAGTTAACAAAACAGGGAAAATTGTTATTGACAATAAAAACAACAAATGGATTTTAACACCAGGTGAAAGCAGTGGAATATTGGCTTTTAATGAGAAGACTTTAAGCAATACCACCGATGATGTTTCAATTTTACTTAACACCGCAAAGGGTACCGGCAACTTACCAAGCAATGCCGTTAACGATATAGCTTTCACCAAATCAGGTGAATTGTTAATTGGAACAGATCAAGGATTTGTTCGTATACGAAATCCCAACAATGCCTTTACGGGTGGCGATTATGACGCACAATCAATTATTGTTTCTGTAGATTCAAACAGCAATCTAGGAGGTAAATTATTGGAGTCTGAAGTTGTAAATTGCATAGTGGTTGATGGAGGTGACAGAAGATGGTTTGGCACCAACAAAGGCGCTTGGCTTTACGATAGCGATGGCGAAACTTTATTACACCATTTCACCATGGAAAATTCACCCTTGATGTCAGACAATGTTATCTCAATAGGCATCATGGAATCTACTGGTGAAGTATTTTTTGGAACCGACCAAGGCATTGCGTCTTACCGCTCAGATGCGATTCCTGCAGCAAAAGAATTCAGTGAATTGGTAATATTCCCAAATCCTGTTAAACCAAGTTATGAAGGTGATATCGCAATTACTGGAATGCCAGATAATACCTTGGTAAAAATCACAGATATCAATGGTGCCTTGGTTTATCAAACGTTCTCCAACGGCAGTTTGGCAAAATGGAATGGCAAAAACTTTGATGGTGTTAGGGTTTCGACGGGCGTCTATTTGGTGTTTTGCATCAATGCCGATGGTACAGAATCTCAAGTTGGGAAAATCTTATTTGTTCACTAAGCTTTGGAAAACAAAACGCGGGGAATAGTTATAAGAACCATTAAGTACGGCGAATCGTCTGCCATTTGCAATATATTAACCGAACAGTATGGATTAATAGGCTTTCACATTCCTGGCGTTTATAAAAACAAAGGCAAAGTAAAAATGTCTTATTTGCAGCCCTTAAACACGGTTGAACTGAGCCTAAACTATAAAAAGAACAGCAACCTTCAACGCATACTGGACATTACTTGTCATTCATATCCTGAACTAAAATCATTTTCGCAACAAGCGTTCTACCAAGTTTTTTGTGAACTTGTGCAACAAACCATAAAAGAAAATGAGTTAAACAAAAACCTATTTGAATACTTGCACCAAGAAGCCATTCCTAGTTTAAATACAGAGATTCATTTTTGGCAATTACCTTTTACGATGTTGAATGTACTTCACCATTACGGATGCTCACCTAACTGCGATTCATACACCGATGATGCCTATCTCGATTTGCAAAACGGAACCTTTATAGAAACCCTCTTGCCATTAAAATCAATAGCAGAAAAAGACAGTTCGGCCGTTATATTTCAAATATTAACCCAAGGAATTTCCCATTTACCCAAAGACAAAAATCTGAGGTTAAAAGTAATAGAAGAATTACTCAGGTATTTTCAATACCACGTTTCTGAAAATTTCGAACTCAGAAGCCGCAGTATTTTAAGTGAAGTATTAAGTGCTTAATTTATAAGTTTAATTTTTCCGAAATTAAGACTTAAGCCCATAGACAAATTAAAAAACATACCAGCTCCAACTTTAGCGGCCATAGTTGGATAGCGGCCAATTTCTGCACCAATGCTCCAAAAGTTCTTAATGCTGTTTCTGTGAAAAATGCCAAACTTAAAACCAGGCTTTACTTTCCTGTCAAGTACATTATGAGAAGGTGTTAAATCGAAATCATAAGGATCTTTAAATACGCCCGCTTGAAATTGGTGTGCAACAGGAACTATCAACGTTGCATAGGTCTCCAAGTGCATATCGTTATATTTAACACCATAACTTGACTTGGTTCCATTTGCAGAAATGGATTTGAATTTAAAACCAAACAACATATTTAAGTAAGCAGTATTGGTGTATACCTTGTCTTTTATTTCTTCGTTTGAACCCGAAGAAATATTATAAAGTTCATAGCCTCTACTTACCCGTCCATTTAACAATTCATTTCTTTTGATGTATTGGCTACCACCTGTGAAAGCGAGAATTCTTCGCACTTCTCCGGGCACGGTGGTATAATCAAGGGTTCTAGTTGTGGGAGTTGCTCCCCAAGCCAAAGCCACATTGATGTTTTTCTTTTTGTGAAAATCAATAAGGTGAAGGTCCAATTCAAACTCATGAATCATAGCTGATTTTCTTTTCGCATCAGGACGATAAACATCCCGTTTTGAATAATCAGAATAATATCCATTCTCTGGCTTTCCCACCATGGGGTAATAAAAATTATAAAGCAAACGAATCCGACTGGTGGGATAATACGTATAGCGCAATTGTGGACCAATACCTATTAAAGGACGCACAGACATCATAATTGAAACATTGTGTTTCTTGATATCATCAGCATCAATATGTATTTGCTTTATCTCTTGGGCTTTGGGCTCAACAATTGAAACAAGCATTAATATACAGAATATTATACGAAAGGATTTGGTATACTTCATTGGACAAACTTAAGAAACTAATTTTAAATCTCCGAATTGCATACTCCGAGTCAATAGTTTAAATTGCGGCGGAATTTACACAACGATGAATAGGATAAAAAGTATAGACGGTTTGCGCGCCATATCAATCCTTATGGTCATAATTGGCCATGCAGGTGCGACTATTTCGCCGAATTTCCATCAAAACTATTTTTTATCGACCATGGGCTACATGGGTGTCTTATTCTTTTTTGTTATCAGTGGTTACCTCATAACAAAACTGATGTTGATTGAACAAGGAAAGAAGGGGCAAATAAGCATCAAGAAATTTTACGCGCGAAGGATAATCCGCATCTTCCCTATTTTCTATGTGTACATATTAACGGTTGTTTTATTAAAAACATTTTCTTTCCCAGACATGTATACCAGCCAAGCGACACTATTGTTCGCTGGTTTTTATATCTGGAACTACAAACATTTCCTGGTCTCTCCCCTAAGCACTGAAACCAATGGCAACTGGTATTTTGGCCATTTATGGTCCTTGTCTATGGAAGAACAATTCTACATTTTTTGGCCTTTGTTGTTTCGCTTTACCAGAGCCAATATTTTAAAGAAAATTATTATTACACTGGTCATAGCAATGCCGTTTATCAGAGTAATCACATACTTTTTAGATGTCAATAGCAGAGGGCAAATCACCATGATGTTACACACTGCAGGCGACACCATTTTAATTGGTTGCTTGGGTGCACTGTATGAAAACAATGAACGTGTAAAAAGCATACTTGAAAAAATATTTAAGAAACCAATTTTAATATTTTTAGGATTCTTTTATTTACTGATTCTTCATCCATATTTAGACGACACAATTAGAGGTGCCTATTCCTTAACCATAGGCTTAAGTTTAAGAAACATTGTCATTCTAGTTTTAATCTTTTGGAGCATACAAGTTGACTCTTGGTTTAGCCGCTTTTTAAACACTAAAGTAATGGTTCAAATAGGCGTGATTTCCTATTCTATTTACATTTGGCAACAACTCTTTTTAAGCAATATTTCTTTTTCAGGACAATTTAAATTCCCATGGAATATCCTAATCTTAACCGCAGTTGCTTTCGCTTCATATTATTTGCTTGAAAAGCCAATAATGAATTTAAAAAACCATCCAAAACTAAAACGCTTTTTTGTATAGATTTTCATTTTGAACAATCTGTTTTCATCCAATAGTCTTGAATCAAATAACCTTTTGCCTTATGATGGCGAAGTGTATTTCCATGGCCCAATTTTTTCAAACGAAAATGCTTTGCATTATTTGGAAAAACTAAAGCATGAAATCAATTGGGAAAACGACTTAGTTAAGATGTATGGGAAAACCATAGAGTGCAAGAGACAAACCGCTTGGATGGGTGAAGATTATTTTGAGTACACCTACTCCGGCATTACTAAAAAAGCCGAGATATTTACGCCCTTAATTCTTGAAATAAAGAATCAGATAGAAACGGTGTGCAAACAGAAATTCAATTCCTGTTTGCTTAACTATTACAAGGATGGAAACGAAGGCATGTCGTGGCACAGCGACAACGAAAAGACTATGGGACAAGAACCTGTAATCGCTTCCTTAAGTTTGGGTGCTGCAAGGAAATTTTCTTTTAAGCACAATGAGAGCAAACAAAAAATAGAATTGATTTTAGAAAATGGAAGTTTAATTGTGATGCAAGGGCAAACACAAATGCATTGGAAACATGCACTGCTGCAATCGAGTAAAATAAAAACGCCACGCATCAACCTCAGTTTTCGAAACTTTGTAGGCTAATAGTCTAGAACATTTTTAAGACATCATTGTTCCTTACAATATGTCAAACTACTTTATTGTTGGAGCCTCATCAGGCATTGGGAAAGCAATCGCAGAAGATTTAGCCAAAGCTGGCCATCATGTTTATGGAACATTTAACAAGAACCAGTGTAGCGACCAAGAAAATTTAAATTACCATTTCCTTGATGTTATGTCAGAGAATTTCGATCTTTCTTTTCTACCAGAAAAAATTGATGGTTTGGCCTATTGTCCCGGCAGTATTGTATTAAAACCGTTTCACAGAATAAAAGCAGACGATTTTGTAAGTGACTATCAATTGCAAACCATAGGTGCTATTAAAACGATACAGGCAGTATTGCCTAAACTTAAAGATTCGGGCAATGCAAGTATTGTTTTATTTTCTACTCTTGCTGTACAAACTGGTTTAAATTTTCATTCTATGGTAGCGAGTTCGAAAGGAGCAATTGAGGGATTAAGTAGGGCCTTGGCTGCTGAGTTTGCCCCTAGCATCCGTGTGAATTGTATTGCACCATCTTTAACAGACACTCCGCTCGCGGCTAGTTTGTTAAATACCGAAGAGAAAAAATTGGCCAATGCACAAAGACATCCTTTAAAACGTGTCGGCAGTGCTGAAGACATTTCAAATCTAGCTTGCTTTTTACTGTCAGAAAAATCATCTTGGATGACTGGCCAAATATTGCATTTGGATGGTGGAATGTCTGCATTAAAATAATTTATACCACTGGGCATGACGAAAAGCATCTTGTAATTTCCCATTTTTTTCTACCTTTGTGGCCTAACATTCAATATTATGGCAAAAGACAGCAACGGAAATGAACTAAAAGATGGCGATACAGTTACATTGATTAAAGACTTAAAAGTAAGAGGTTCTTCAAGCGTTTTGAAAAGAGGATCAGTTGGTAAAAACATCCGCTTAACAGATGATGAAGGCGAAATTGAATGCAAAATAGACAAAGTAATGATGGTCTTAAAAACTGAGTTTTTGAAAAAAGCTTAATTAGACCTCAAATAAATATTAAAGAGACAATTGAATAAATTGTCTCTTTTTTTATGCAAGTATCTTATATTTGCTTAAAGCCATGAGCAACCCAATTGGAATTTCTTCTATTCACCATCTTGCAATTATTTGCTCCAATTATGAAGTTTCAAAAAAATTTTACACTGAAATATTGGGCTTTAAAATAATTAACGAAACATACAGAAAAGACAGAGATTCTTACAAATTGGATTTGGCCATAAATGGCACTTACTGTATTGAATTGTTCAGCTTCCCTTCGCCCCCTAAAAGACCAAGTAGACCAGAGGCTTGTGGATTAAGACACTTAGCATTTGGTGTTGAAGACTTGGAAAAAAGCATTCAAATTCTTCAATCAAAAAACGTCATAACTGAAGCCGTTCGAATAGATGAATTAACAGGAAAAAAGTTTTGTTTTTTTCAAGACCCAGATGCCTTACCAATTGAATTGTATGCGTTATGAAATTGCATTAAAAACACAATCACCGACAATATATTGATTTGAACGAAAAAGAGATTCTTTAATAAATTAGAAATATACATTTGAAACCATGTCTGAAAAATTGAGAGTCATACTAACAGGAGCTACCGGAATGGTTGGTGAAGGCGTATTAATTGAATGTCTAAAAAACCCTTTGGTAGAGAGTGTTTTATTGGTAAATAGAAAACCGTGTTTGTTTATTCACCCCAAACTTAAAGAAATTGTTCATCAAGATTTTTTCAACTTAAGTCCCATTGAAAACGAGCTTACGGGTTACAACACCTGTTTGTTTTGTTTAGGTGTTTCTTCTGTTGGAATGAATGAAGAAGATTACACCAAAGTAACATATACCTTAACAATGAATTTTGCCCGCACCGTTTCTCGTTTAAATCCAAATATGAGTTTCTCATACATTTCAGGTGCTAGTACAGATAGCACAGAAAAAGGAAGAATGATGTGGGCAAGAGTTAAAGGCAAAACAGAAAATGATTTAATGAAGCTACCTTTTAAAGCAGCTTATGCGTTTAGACCAGGCATGTTAAAACCAACCCAAGGTCAAAAAAACACATTGAAGTACTACAAATATTTAGGATGGCTATATCCGGTTTTAAAACTTATAGTCCCTAATTCAGCCTCTAGCTTGCAGGAATTAGGTTTGGCAATGATACATGCTTCTGCAA
This sequence comes from Bacteroidia bacterium, assembly GCA_030158725.1. Taxonomy (GTDB): domain Bacteria; phylum Bacteroidota; class Bacteroidia; order NS11-12g; family UBA955; genus JABMMZ01. Next base: position 17,922 of record JAOASJ010000114.1, on the reverse strand, counting down.
ATGGAAGTGATAAGAAAGTTTTAGAAGTCAAAGACATTATACAATTAGCAAAATAAGATATGATCTACAAAAATTCATTCGACAGAACGACAAAAGTAATTTCAACATTAACTTGTTTGTTACTTATTTCTTTAGTGGTTAAATTTTGGTTTGATGATATTGGTTTAATCATCAACATTATCATGACGGTTCTTTTTGCTTTTCTTTTATTGCTGTCTTATGCTTGGTCTCCTAATCAATTCGAAACTGATGCTTCAAATATAACCATTCGCAAAATGTGGAATCCTATTGTTATACCTAGAGATACCATTATTGAAAGCCGTTTGATTGAAGCCGACGACATTAGTGGAAGTGTCCGTTTAATGGGTTCAGGTGGATTGTTTGGCTATTATGGCAAATTCAATAATTCGAAATTAAAAACCTATAACCTTCAAGCTGGAAACCGTGTGAATTTGGTTTTAATTAAAACGACTGACAAGACTTACGTTTTGACCCCCGACAATAGAGAAGCTTTCTTAAAAGACGTTCAAGGCGTTTAGTTTATTGTACAACGAGCAATTCTATCACATCTAGTCCGTTGCTGCTGTATCTGACACTGTAGATTCCTGGCACTAAGCCTTTGATGCGGTAAGTTTGGCTGCTAAGTTTTTCAGTTTGAAAATCTACCACCTGACCTAAATAATTTTTTATTTCTATCTTAAAGTCTGCATCTAGACTATTAATATAAAACTCCCCATTATTCGGATTGGGATAAATGGACAATCCATTTTTCAAATGTCTGCCAATTGAAAGTTTAGGCTCTACAATTGGGAACAAGCAGGTATTGGTAACTACTGGATCATTGTAATCAAAGAAGATATAAGCGGTATTCTTCAATAAGCTGTTGTTGCTTAATTGAGCACTTAATTTAACTTTATAAGAAACATAACCTTGAGACAATTCAGCATCTGTAGCGCTATCAATTAAGTTGATGTTCGAGAACAAAAAGGCCAAAGCAGAATTATTTTTAGATGTTGTCATGGTGTGACTGCTACCCAACACCACAAAGCTGTCTAAGATAAATTGAGGGTCTAAAGTATCGCGAATGACAACCTTTTCTGCAGCTGCATTTCCTGTGTTTTGAAAATGTATGGTATAGCTTACCCATTCAGAAGAATTCGGCAATGCGCTAATGGGATAAACTGACTTGAAATTTGGGTCATGTGAATTAGAAACCGTTCCACATGAAAACACTTTATTGTTTTGTGAAATTGCATCCGCTTGGGCAGGGATTACCTCTATTTCAAAACAAACCGAACTGTCTTTCTTGGCTGTTGTGTCAGTTAAAAAAACGATATTAAACCCAACGTACCTTATATTATCTTTAAAATTCTTTACGGTATAAAAAACCGTATTCCCTTTTACAGAATCTGGAACAGCTGAGCCACTTACACCCTTTATAAATTTTATCGGACCGGTAAATTTTATTCTTATTTGCCCCCCAACATCCGAGTCGTTGGCGTTTCTATAATTTCCAAAGAAATCAAACGCATTGCTGTAAAGGGTAAATTCTCGTCCAGGGAATATACTCTGTTTGACCCATGGCCAAGTCACGACTAAATCAGGCGTTGGCTTGTTAAACCCCCAATTTATTCCTGAAACGCAACGCATTGAACTATCAAACAGCACTGTCGTATCATAATGCCCATTGCATGATATCAGATTTGAGCTTCGAAAAAAGGTTGTATCCAAAGAAAGCTTATACTTTCCTGGCTTGCATGGATAGAAAAAAGCCCCATTCGCATAAACTCTGCAATATGAATATCCAAATGTACTATCATTTTCAACATGCAAACAAGGATAGTTAAATGCCGCAAATTCATTAAATCTCATTCCAATATCATTGCTGTCAATGATACAATTTTTATTGACATCACGGTAATAAAACCCTTCAATTCCATTTGGCCTAGGAACATCTTTCAAATTAAAAGTATCACAAATTTGGTAAACCGTATCATAGCCACAATATTTCTCATACATGCACACCACATGGGGCAAACTGTCGTGAATATTTGTGACCAAAGTATATTGATCGTCAAATTTACTTTGAGCAACACCATCTAATTCCCAGGTATAAGACCAACGAGTTTGAGTAAAAACTTCGGTATTCAACAAGAGTTGTCCATTAATATAATAAGGAATATTTCTCTCCCCATATTTTGTATAGCGAACCCTCACAAGTCTTACTGCTGTTGAAGTATTTTTACTTGTATCTGAAACGGTATAGGTAATTTTATAGTCCCCTGGCAATTGGGTGTTAACCATTCCTGTCACTACCATTCTAGATGTTACATCGCCTTCTAAGTTGTCAATAGCATAAGCTCCAGGATCGACATAAGGGGCATTTGTGCAATAGCATTCAATACTCCCATTAGAGCCAGGATTCATTGTAATTACAGGAGGAATGGTATCGTTTACAGCCCATGCGAATTGGGCATAAACCAAAACAAACAAAGTTAGTATCCATCTATAACAATTCATCGTTAGAGCAAAACTAAGCTTTAAAAAACGTCAAAAGTTAGATTGTCAATTTAAAATGACAAATAATTAAAAGAATGACAATGCTTTGACACTAGCCCTTCAAGGCAATGCTCAACTCATCCAATTGTTTTTGGTCAATTGTCGATGGCGCATCTATCATCAAGTCGCGGCCCTGGTTGTTTTTAGGGAAAGCAATAAAGTCGCGTATACTGTCAACACCGCCAAACAAACTGCACAAACGGTCAAAGCCCAAAGCTATGCCACCATGCGGAGGTGCACCATATTCAAAAGCATTCATTAAAAATCCGAATTGATATCTGGCTTCATCTTCAGTAAATCCTAAATGTTTAAACATCAAAGCTTGTAACGATTTATCATGTATACGAATAGAACCACCACCTACTTCAACACCATTAATTACCATATCGTATGCATTGGCCCTTACAGCCCCTGGATCGGTTTCTAACAAAGTAATATCTTCTGGCTTAGGACTGGTAAAAGGATGGTGCATAGCATGCCAACGACCTGATTCTTCGTCGTGTTCCAACAATGGGAAATCAATTACCCATAGCGCCTTGAATACATTTCTGTCTCTCAAGCCTAGGCGTTGTCCCATTTCCAAACGCAATTCAGACATTTGTTTTCTTACACCATTCACAGTTCCGCATAACAACAACAACAAATCACCTGCATTTGCAGAACAAGCCTTAGCCCATGCTGCAAGGTCTTCTTGGCTGTAAAATTTATCGACAGAAGATTTGAAAGTTCCATCTGCATTGCAGAATACATAAACCAAACCTTTTGCACCAATTTGAGGACGCTTAACCCATTCAGTTAATTCATCCAATTGTTTCCTTGTATAGTTTGAGCAACCACTTGCACTAATTGCTAATACTGATTCAGCTGCATCGAAAACCGGGAATCCTTTGCCTTCTGTTAATGACTTTATCTCGTTGAACTCCATACCAAAACGAATGTCTGGTTTGTCGTTACCATAACGTCTCATTGCTTCTGCATAAGTCATGCGCGGCAAAGTTCCGATATCAAAACCTTTCACTTCTTTAAACAAATGCTGAACCATACCTTCAAATAAATTCAAAATATCTTCTTGTTCAACGAAGCTCATTTCACAATCTATTTGGGTAAACTCAGGTTGACGGTCGGCACGTAAATCTTCGTCCCTAAAACATTTTACAATTTGATAATAACGGTCAAAACCACTTACCATCAATAATTGCTTGAAGGTTTGTGGACTTTGAGGCAAGGCGTAAAACTGACCAGGATTCATGCGGCTTGGCACCACAAAATCGCGGGCACCTTCTGGTGTCGATTTAATTAAAACCGGAGTCTCAACTTCTATAAATAATTTATTATCTAAATACTGTCTAACTTGCTTGGCAACTTGGTGACGTAATATCAAATTTTGACGCACCACATCACGACGCAAATCGAGGTAACGGTATTGCATGCGCAATTCATCGCCACCATCAGTGTCATCTTCTATTGTAAACGGAGGCGTCAATGAAGGGTTTAAAATTCGCATTGATTCTACCACCACTTCAACATCTCCTGTTGCTAACTTTGGATTTTTGTTGCTGCGCTCAGTTACTTTTCCTTGCACTTGTAATACAAACTCTCTACCCATTTTGCGGGCTTCATCCAACAATTCTTTGTTGTATTCCTCGTTAAAACTCAATTGGGTAATTCCATATCGGTCTCTTAAATCGATAAAAGACAAAGCACCAAAATCTCTGCGCTTCGCCACCCAGCCAGATAGGGTAACCATCTGACCATTGTTTTCTATTCTTAATTCTCCGCAATCGTGGGTTCTGAACATTTTGCAAAATTACGAATTTAAAGGATTCCTTTTTGCAAATTTTTAGAAAGCAAATTTCCCATTAAAAGTTTGAGGTATTTGAAATTAAAGGTCCATATCAATATGACTATCAACAATAAGAATAAAATTATTTCATCAAAAAAACCGAACATTGTAAGACTAAAATTGTTACACTAGCAATGATCGGATATAGATTTCATAAACAAGAGGAAGATCCTAACCAAGATCCATTCGAAAAATTACTCCGAATTTTCAAAGAAATATTGGTCTATACCTCTGGCGATGTCGCCGATGCTATAGACTGGATGAATGAAATAGACAGAGAACACCACATTACCGACAATGCGTATGGGATGGGTGATTTTATACAAGACCTAAGAAATAAAGGGTATATCAAAGACAACGTTCAAAATGGCTCTTTTGAAATGAGCTCAAAAATGGAACAAAGCATACGCAAAAGTGCTTTGGAAGAAATTTTTGGACAAATTAAAAAATCTGGAAAAGGAGAACATCAAAGCAATTTCACTGGCAATGGCGATGAATATTCTGCTGAGCAAAGAAACTTTCAATTTGGCGACGACCTTTCACAAATTGCCATGACCGAGTCGCTGCGCAATGCACACAGCATTATGCTCGATGCCCAAGGTGTGATGAAAGAAGACGATTTCATTATCAACGAAAAAGAATTTAAGTCACAGTCAAGCACAGTGCTTATGATAGACATTTCTCATTCTATGATATTGTATGGGGAAGACCGCATAACACCAGCTAAAAAAGTGGCAATGGCTTTAGCGGAATTGATAAAAATAAAATACCCCAAAGACACACTTGATATTTTAGTTTTTGGAGATGATGCTTGGCAAATTGACATTAAGGAATTGCCCTATTTAAAAGTGGGTCCATTTCACACCAATACAGTGGCGGGACTTCAACTTGCTCAAGATATTTTAAGACGGAGAAAAAACAAGAATAAGCAAATCTTTATGATAACAGATGGTAAACCAAGTTGTCTAAAAGAAAACGGTGGATACTACATGAACAGCTTTGGTCTAGACCGAAAAATAGTAAACAAAACACTGAATGAAGCTGCCATTTGCAGACGCTTAAAAATACCCATAACTACTTTTATGATAGCGCAAGACCCCTATTTGCAAAACTTCGTAGAAGAGTTTACTGAAACCAATAAAGGAAAAGCATTTTACACAAGTCTACACGGATTAGGCGAATACATCTTTAGAGACTTTGAGAACAACAAACGCAAGCACATATAGAAAGAGAATGAATACAGAGAAAATAAACACAATTGGCGCACTTAAGAAAAGTGGCTACAAAAGCGAAAGCATTAAAAACGAACTACGCAGAAACTTAATCAATAAATTACAATCTGGTGAAGCAATATTTACAGGGATCTTGGGCTATGAAGACACTGTAATTCCAGATATTGAAAGAGCAATATTATCAGGACATAGCATCAATATGCTTGGTCTAAGAGGTCAAGCAAAAACTAAAATCGCAAGACAAATGATCAATTTGCTTGACGAATACATCCCTTATATCACTGGCAGCGAAATCAACGACGATCCGTTAAATCCAATATCTAGTTTTTCGAAAGAACTGATTAAAGAACTTGGTGACAAAACCCCTATTTCTTGGTTACACCGCAACGAGCGCTATGTTGAGAAACTAGCAACACCCGATGTTTCGGTTGCCGATTTAATTGGCGATCTAGACCCAGTAAAAGCCATTAATCAAAAGCTTAGTTATTCAGATGAAAAAGCCATTCACTTTGGATTAATTCCCCGAAGTAACCGCTGTATTTTTGTAATTAATGAATTACCCGATTTACAAGCACGTATCCAAGTAGCTTTATTTAATATTTTACAAGAAGGCGATATTCAAATTCGCGGGTTTAAATTGCGCTTGCCTTTAGACATTCAGTTTGTGTTTACTGCAAATCCTGAAGACTATACCAACAGAGGAAGTATAGTAACTCCTTTGAAAGATAGAATAGGCAGTCAGATCATCACGCACTATCCGAAATCTATAGAAATCGCAAGAGATATTACAAGACAAGAAGCAAAACTAAAACCAGAACAAATTGCGATGGTTCATGTTCCTTTGTTAATAGAAAACATAATTGAACAGGTAGTTTTCGAAGCACGAAATAGCGAATATGTAGATGCAAAAAGTGGTGTATCTGCTAGACTTAGTATATCCGCATACGAAAATGCTGTAAGTGCTGCTGAAAGAAGAGCTTTATTGAGTGGTGACAAAACCACAGAAGTAAGAATATCTGATTTACAAGGCATCATTCCGGCTATTACAGGTAAAGTAGAAATGGTGTATGAAGGCGAACAAGAAGGTCCGTTAAAAGTGGCGCAAAACTTATTGGGCAAAGCCATTAAGACCATTTTTATAGAGAACTGTCCGCCTTTGGAAAAAGCAAGTAAAAAATCGAAAGACGGCATCAACCATTACCAAGATATTACGGCTTGGTTTGATGATGGAAACCACCTCGATTTGTTGAACATGAGCAATAACAAAACCCATCAAAAAACACTTGAATCTATCCCCGCCCTCAAAGCTTTTGTGAATACACATTTTCCTTTAGCTAAGCCAAGTGATAAATTGCTAATGATGGAATTGGTACTATTTGGTTTGAGTGAAAACAGCAAACTAAGCAAACACCACCTTGAAAAGTCGATCAGCTTCAGAGACTTATTTGGCAGTGTTTTCTCAGGATTTTCAGAATAATGTAAATGAAAGAACTTGAAGACCACAACTGGTTTCCCACTAGCTTGAGAAACTTCCAAACCGAATACATCGGTTATGTGGTTAAACAGTTCAATATTTACAAACCATTTATAAAAACCTTGTCCCAAAAAAAGGGTAAAAGCATGGTAGATTTATGCTCTGGATGTGGCGAACCAGCTGCTAGCATCTTCAATGAATCCAATGCTTTTGAGCACTTAACCTTAACAGATAAATTCCCTTCCCTTCATTTTCAAAACCGCTCCAATATTACGTATTTGCAAGAGTCAAAAGATGTTTTGGAAATGGATTTTGAAGCGGGCAAAACCTATACAATGTTCAATGCATTTCACCATTTTAGTGAAGATGAACAAAGAACAATTTGCAATAAAATAAACAAAGCAAATGCAAGTGCTTATTTTGTAGAGATCTTGTTCCCAAGCCCCTTACATCTTGTAAAAACTTTGTTCGCAACCACAGTAGGTGTTTTGGTTTTAAGTCCCTTTATAAAACCCTTTTCATGGAAAAGAATTTTATTTACTTACCTTATTCCTATAAACATTTTAACGATAAGCATAGATGGAATAATTTCAGTGTTAAAATCTAAAACCGTTAAACAATACCAAAGCATACTAAACAATAAGGATATAAATGTTTTTGAAATCAAAAACATAGTAGCCCCACTATTAGTTATACAAATCAATGAAAGCAATTAAATCGTTCATTAAATTCACAAGGCCACACACCATAATTGGAACTTGCATCAGCATTACAGCTTTATATGCTATGGTATGCCAGCACTCAGAACTAGAACATCTTTCTATTTTATTTGTATCCATTTTTGTTGGTCTAACTTGCAATATTTTCATTGTAGGCATTAACCAGATTGTAGATGTTGAATTGGACAAAATTAACAAACCATTTCTTCCTTTGGCTACTGGAGAAATCAGCATTAACAATGCGAAAATAATTGTTTATTCTTCTATGGTCTTAAGTGCCATTAGTGCATTATACCTGAGTCCAATATTGCTTGTAATTGTGAGCATTTCTATGTTGATTGGATGGGCTTACTCTTGCCCACCCCTATCACTTCGTAAACACCATTTACCTGCAGCCTTGGCCATAAGTTTGGTCAGAGGTTTGATGGTCAATATTGGTGGATTTTTGGTATTTAATATCTTAATCAACAATAGTTATGCGTTCAATTTGGACATTATTGTATTAAGTGCTTTCATTATAGCGTTTAGCATAGTCATTGCTTGGTTCAAAGACCTGCCTGATATGGAAGGTGATGAAAAATTTAAAATTAAATCGTTGGCTATTTTGTACAGCCCGAAGTTTACCCTAATAGCAGGAAATGCACTGATATTATTGGCCTATATATTCAGTATTTATCAATATGGTCAGTTAGACTCAAACCACTACCGCATTCTATTTATAGGACATATTATTTTAATGGTGTTGTTTTCACTTAATTCTTTGGGATTGAAAACCCTTAATAAACAAACAGCCAAAACCTATTATAAAAGGTTTTGGCTGTTTTTCTTTGCAGAATATATTTTGTATTTATTCGCTAATGTATAATTAGTCTTTCTTCGGTGGCTTAGCAAAAGCATCCCTCATTTCGGTATCTGCTTTCATGTTTTGCATGCGGTAATAATCCATGATTCCCAAATTACCACTTCTAAAAGCCTCACTGATAGAGCGAGGAATTTCAGCTTCAGCTTCTATCACCTTTGCACGGGCTTCTTGGGCTTTTGCTTTCATCTCTTGTTCAAGAGCAATCGCCATGGCACGTCTTTCTTCCGCTTTTGCTTGCGCAATATTTTTATCTGCTTCCGCTTGGTCCATTTGCAATTTTGCTCCAATATTTTCTCCAATGTCAATGTCTGCAATGTCGATAGATAAAATTTCAAATGCAGTACCAGCGTCCAAACCTTTTGCTAATACACCTTTTGAAATACGGTCAGGATTTTCAAGAACTTCCTTGTGGTTTGCCGCAGAACCGATGGTGGTAACGATACCTTCACCAACACGCGCTAATACAGTTTCTTCACCAGCACCACCCACTAATTGTGCAATATTGGCTCTAACTGTAACACGGGCTTTGGCTATCAATTGAATACCATCTTTTGCCACGGCAGAAACTGGAGGCGTATCAATTACACGTGGATTAACACTCATTTGCACTGCATCAAACACATCGCGACCAGCAAGATCAATAGCAGTTGCAGCTTTGAAATCCAATGGAATATTTGCTTTATCAGCACTAATAAGCGCTGCAACAACTTTCATTACATTACCACCAGCTAAGTAGTGGGCTTCTAACATGTCGCTGTTTATGACCAAACCAGCTTTAGTTGCATTCACCAAACCTTTAACAATAATTTCAGGTGGTACTTTCCTCCAACGCATAAAGATTAAGTCAAGTAATGAAATTTTAACTTTTGATAAAATTGCCGAGAACCAAAGTCCCAGTGGCACAAAATATAAAAAGATAAAGAAGACGATGACAATCATAATTAGACCGCCTACGCCTAGAAAAAATGGTGGTATTTCTAGTATGCTCATAATGAAATTTGTTTTACGTATATTTTGTTGTTTTCAATTTTAATAATTTCAACGAAGGCACCTGTCTCTATGAGTTCTCCCATGGTGCATACTTCGATACTTATTTGGTTCCACTGCATTTTACCACTTGGGCGCAAAGCACTTAAGGTTGATCCCGTGTCTCCAACCTTTACGTCTGGCAAATGGTTTACTTTACTGTCCATTTGTTGGTGCAGTGATACTTTGTCCCACACCCCGCTTTTCACAGCTATGGTAATGCAGGCTAACAACAAAAGAATTAAACCACCAAGGGCCAAATGACCCGAAGTTGTTCCATAATCGTTGTAGATTTTATAGACCGCATAAGTCCATGCAACGCCACCCAATAATCCGGTTATAAAACCAGGGGTTACGAATAACTCAAGCAAGATTAAAATCAGGCCGAGTAAGATAAGAATGATAATAATGGCAGTAACCATAATTTATATTTATAAAGTTTGTAGTATCTCTTTAAGTGCATCCAAATTTGGAACATCACTTGCTTTTTCCAATACCTCAGCATAGCGGACAACACCTTGGCGGTCTACTAAAAATGCAGAACGTTTAGATACACCTTTCATATCCAAAACAAAAGATTCATACAATGAATCATAAGCTTGAGAAACGTTTTTATTGAAGTCGCTTAAAAGATTGAAATTCAAGCCTTGTTCTTCTTTAAATTTACCCAAAGTAAAAGGCGAATCTACTGATATAGCGAGAATCTCTGCATCCATTTTTCCGTAGTTGCTAATGTCATCACGTACTCCGCATAGCTCAGCTGTACATGTTGAAGTAAATGCCAATGGGAAAAACAAAATCACAACATTCTTTCCTTGATATGATGACAAGGTGATGGCTTGTTTTTCGGTATTGAATAAAGTAAAATCTGGGGCGGTATCTCCGATGTTTAAAGGCATGATATTAATTTTAAAATGTATTGCACGAATGTAAGAATTATTGATTTGATTTGTGAAATAATTTTGAACATTCGACAAAAAGCACTCTATATACTTCTAACGTTATTCACTCTTTTTAACGGATTGAAATGGGCGAATCATTTTGTTCAAGCGCCATACGCACCCCTTGATTTTAGAACATATTATTTTAGTTCAGAATCATATTGGCAAGGCGACAACCCTTACAGTGATGAAGCTCAAATAAAATCAATGCATGCTTGCAGCGATTCTGCAAATTTGCAATTAGAAAAACATCCGGGTGGTTTCCCCCATGCAAGTGCAGTTTATGCCCCCCAATTTATATGGTACTTTGGTCTATACAATTTACTCGATTATAAGTATGCCAAAATTTTAGACTTTGTACTCAATTTACTTTCGATATTTTGGATAATTTTATGTGTAAAAAAGTTAAACCCTGATTTAAAAACCGCACTGATTGCGCTTTCAATACTGGCATTTAGAGGCACTTGGTATGCGCTTGATACAGGTCAACCTTTATTACAAGTATTTGCAGTTTGTTTGTGGGCACTTAGACTTTACCAAACCAAAAAACATCCATTACTTTGCTCACTTTTATTGGCTTTTGTTTCGTTTAAATTCACGGTTATTTTACCGCTTATCTGCTTGCTGTTTTTAGGCAAAGACAAACGCTATTTAATTTTGTATTTGGGCTTGGTGCTTATTTTAAATTTCTCGGCATTGATCTTACACAATGACCCTAATATATTGCTGCATGCTTGGTCAGAAAACATTAACAAATTGTGGGCCTACCCACATCGTTACAATCTCATTAACGGATTAAACACCATTTCTAGCAATTTGTCGGTGGCACTTAAATACAACTTTGACATCCCACTTGGCCTACTCAAAACCAGCATGGCTGCAGCATTAATTGCATGTTATGTGTTAATTGTTTTCAAAAACAATCATTTAAGTGATGGGCAAATTTTACTGTTCTTGGGATTGAGTAATCTTTGTTTTGGACAACATTTGATATATGATGCTTTGAGCCTACTTGCCTACAAATTAATTTCAGTAAGAAAAGACCAAGAATTAAATACAGTTGAAATGTTGCTACTATTAACTTTGTTGTTGCCAATGGGTGCAATAGCAGACAAAGTTCAAGTATTTCAATTGAATTTTGTTTTCAACTTTATCCTGTTTGCAAATTGGATTTACTTATTTGTTGCTTATTTCTTCAATAGAAACAAAGCAATAAAAAACCCAAGCTGAATAAGGTAAACAGGTAAAGACAATTTGTTGGTAGAAAACTTTACCGATTTGATAAAGCAATATTGAATAATTAAACCTGAAACGAACCAACCAATATAATTGTGCATAGGAACATCTATTGAATTCCAAGCCCAAAGATGGTGACGTATCGCAAATGGCTCAATAAAGAAATCTAAAAAAACCATTAACAATGCGGCTATCACTGCTGTTAAGAAGGGTTCTTTTGAAACCATTTCGGCAACTTGTCTAGTGGTGTAAATAGTTGTCACCCATGTTACCATCATCATCAATGGCGTATCCCAATAACTAAAACCAAGCGTTGGACCATATTGGTAAAAGCCGAAAACATAACCGGTTTTAACGCCAATTACTTCTAATAGATAGCCGATACAGGCAATTAAAAAAACGGAAGCCACAAAAACCTGATTCCATTTTTTATGAAATATCAAAAGCATTACGAGTGTAAAAAGTAAATTCACCCATACCAATTGATTCATTAAAGCAGTTGTTTGAGGGAAACAAAAACCGGTTAAGCCAACGGCATAAATCAAGACCAATATCCAACCAGCATTCAATGGGCTTAATTTCACCGCCATTTTACTTGATTATTATGTCTGTAACCGCTTCATAACCCATAGCATCATTGATCAAACCAATGGCTTTGTCTTTATGGTATATAAATTCGTTTCTGATGATTGACGAATTAAAATAAACAGTCAATTCACTGCCTTTCATGTATAAGCCAGTTGTGTGTTTTGCTATGGCTTCACCCATAATTTTACTCCACTCCTGTTTAATGACACTTTCATTTAAACCCTTTTTGATTTTTTTGTCAGATACAATCATTTGAAGCGCTTCTTCAAGGGTAAATGAGTGGTTTTGCTTCTTCTGCATAATTGTGTTATAGGTCTACAAATTTGATGCTTTTATTCCCATTCTCAAAATGTTTCTTTACGCGATCGGAATGAGTATCGGTAATAATTATTTGGCCAAATTGTTCTGAAGCCAATAAATCGATAAGTTTTTGAGCACGCTCCTCATCTATTTTTTCAAACATGTCATCCAACAACAAAATGGGTTGTGTCCCTAAAACATCTGACAGGTATCTGTACTGTGCTAATTTTAGTGCAATAATAAACGCCTTGCTTTGACCTTGTGAACCAAATTTCTTTAAAGGGAAATTATCAATTTCAAATACAACATCATCTTTATGAATACCTGTATTGGTGCGCTCTAAGATTAGGTCTTTGTCTATGTTCGCTTTTAACAAACTAGCATAATCATTGCTGTGCAAATCGCTGATATAATTAAAGGTTAAAACCTCTTGACCTGAAGAAAATTCTTTGTAATACTGACTGAAATATTGGTTTAATATTCCGAGAACTTCAGCACGCTTTTTGAAAATATATTGAGCCAAGGGTGCTAATTTTTGGTCATAATTCTCAATAAGGATTTCATCAAAGTGCTTGTGTTTGGCAAAAATCTTCAATTGACTATTCCTTTGTTCCAATATCTTTTGATATTCACTAAGGCTATTGAGGTAAACACGGTCAATTTGAGAAATACAAATATCGATAAACTTCCTGCGCACATCGCTATGACCAATAACCAATTCAATATCATCCGGTGTTATCATAACAACATTCACCAAACCGATATGGTCAATTAGCTTATCGTATTGCTTATCATTTTTCTTGAGTTTCTTCTTTTTACCTTGTTCTAGGGTGAGCTGCAAATCGATTTGTTGGCCATTAACAAACTGAGCAATGACCGAAGCGGTCGTTTCTTGGTGTTTGATCAGTTGATAATCGATAGAATTGAAATAACTTTTACAGGTGCTAAGCAAATAAATTGCGTCCAAAATATTTGTTTTCCCCTTGCCATTATTCCCCGTAATGCAAGTGATATCGGCATCAAAATCGAGTTTTAGACTTTGGTGATTTTTAAATTGGAATAGAGATAAATGTTGTATACGCACTTTTTTGTATGATCAATTAATTTTGATTACTTTTGCCCCTAATTAAGAAAAAAATTATGGCCAAGGCTGCAAAAATAAATTTTAATAAGGAAACTTACCTCAAGTGGTACGAAATAATGTTGTTGGTTAGAAGATTTGAAGAAAAATCTGCTCAATTATACGGACAACAAAAGATAAAAGGTTTTTGCCATTTATATATTGGACAAGAAGCAATTGTTGCTGGCATGGTTAGCGCAACAACAAAAGACGATAAGTTTATTACCGCCTACCGCGACCACGGTCACGCCCTTGCACTTGGCATGAGTGCTGATTCTGTAATGGCTGAGCTATATGGCAAAGCAACAGGTTGCACAAAAGGCAAAGGAGGAAGTATGCACATGTTTAGCAAAGAGCATAACTTTTTGGGCGGACATGGTATAGTTGGGGCTCAAATCCCAATGGGTGCAGGTATCGCTTTTGCAGAACAGTATTTAGGCACTAAAAACCTTTGCGTTTGCTTTATGGGTGATGGCGCGGTAAGACAAGGCGCTTTACACGAAGCCTTTAACATGGCAATGTTGTGGAAGTTACCAGTAATTTTCATTTGCGAAAACAATGATTACGCTATGGGAACCTCTGTAGAAAGAACAACCAATGTTTTGGATATCTATAAAATCGGCTCTGCTTATGAAATGCCTTCGTTCCAAGTTGATGGTATGAAATGCGAGACCGTTCATGATGCAATATTTGAAGCAGCAGAGCGTGCAAGAAGAGGTGATGGTCCAACATTCTTAGAGATCAAGACTTACAGATACAGAGGACACAGTATGAGTGACCCAGCTACTTATAGAAGCAAAGACGAGGTTGCACATTACAAAACATTAGATCCATTAGAGACAACTAAAGAAACCATTTTGAAGCAAAAGTTTGCTACTGAAGCTGAATTAGAAAAAATGGAAGAAACCATAATTGAAACGGTAAATAAATCGGTTGAGTTTGCTGAAAACTCTCCGTATCCTGATGCATCTGAGCTATTTACGGATGTCTACGAAGGAAATTACCCGTACATTATGGATTAATCATAAAAAGTATTATTTTCGCAGCCCTTTCATTTAAATTATTTACAGATGAGCAACAACGAAATCATTGAAAACGAAGTAGAATACGTAGAACAAGCGGGTGGCGATAACTCACCTTCTGGTTTAGGTCTATTTGTTGATAAAATCAAAAGTTGGTTAAACACCCAAAACAAAACTTTGGTATACGGTATAAGTGCCATAATTGTAGCCTTATTAGGTTATATTGGCTACCAATTTTTATATCAAATGCCACGTGAAAAAGAAGCTTCTTCTGCAATTTACAAAACTCAAGAATTGTTTGATATGGATTCATTCCGTATGGTTTTGGTTGATGCCCCTAAATTGGCTGATAAATTCAGTGGAACCAAAGGCGGTAATTTAGCTGCTTATTATGCTGGTGCATCATATTTATATACTGGCGATTACAAAAAAGCTGTTGAATTTTTAGATAAGGTTAGTTTTAACGACCAAGTAATGCAATACCAAGTGATTGGTTTATTAGGCGATGCTCAGGTTGAAAACAAAGATTTAGACGCAGGTTTGAAAAGTTATTTGAAGGCTGCAAAAAGTGCAGAAAATGAGTTTTCTACTATTTGGTTTTACAAAAAGGCGGCTCGTGTTCATGAAAAGAAAAACGAGTGGAAAGAAGCTTTAGAAATCTACGAGAATCTTAAAAAAGAATACAGCGAAAACGACGGTGTTCAAGATATTGAAAAATACATCACCAGAGCTAAAGCAAAGATCGATCAATATTAATATGGCGAGTACACTGAGAAATCTCTCAACTTACAATCCCAACGATATACGCAATGCCGAAGATAAAATCTTTGGCATTGTTGTTTCTGAATGGAACAGCGAAATCACAAATGCACTTTTAGATGGTGCACTTGAAGCATTAGAAAAGGCCAATGTGCAATCTAAAAACGTGCATATAAAATATGTTCCTGGAAGCTTCGAATTGCCTTTTGGTGCACAACAATTAATTGATAATGTTAAGCCTCATGCTGTAATCAGTTTAGGCTGTGTTATACAAGGTGAAACCAGACATTTTGATTTTATTTGTCAATCTGTAGCTGACGGAATTATGAATTTAGGCCTTAGACACCGCATCCCTGTTGTGTTTGGTGTATTGACTACCAATGATTTAAAACAAGCCCAAGAACGCAGTGGTGGAAAACATGGTAATAAAGGATTTGAAGCAGGTATAACTGCCTTAAAATTAATTTAATATATCTAAAATATTCAGCAAAATTGTCATTCTAATGTCATTTTTGTTAAAATAGAGTATAGGTTTTTTTGGTTTTTTGATGATTTTGAGTAGTTTTGAGGTCTTGAAATTAACAGATCGTCATATGAAAAAAATCTACAAACCCCTGCTAATGACTCTTGTCATGCTGTTTACATTCAGTGTAAGCGTGCATGCTCAGATCAATTTAGCGCCTTCGGCAACAGCTACTTGTAACACTACAAGTGGTAGTACCACAACAGGTGGTGGCTGGAATTGGAACCAAATCAACAATGGAACCATTTCTGGTTGCGGTAACCAAGAAGCTTTTATTTGGACTCAAGCTCCTCCTGCGTCATCTGATTGGATGAATTGGGAATGGACTTCAGCAAAAAGCATCAACAAAATTATTTTCTACAATGCACTAACAAGTAACCCTGGTCGCACAATGACAGGTTGCACTGTGCAATATTGGAATGGAAGTGCATTTGTTAATTGGTACACTACTGGTAGTTCACAAATTGGACAACAATGTGTTGACTCTATCTCTTTCCCAACAATTACTACAACCCAAATCAGAATTACTGATGTTAAAATGGTTACTACTGGTCAAAATTCTAATCCAAACTGGAGAGAAATTCAAATCATTAGTGGTCCAAGCGTAAACAACGACGCAGGAGTTGCGGCTATGGGAACTTTAGACTTTTGTAACAATACACAAGCCCTTTCAGCTAGAGTTTACAACTATGGTAAAAAGAACTTGGACAGTGTAAGATTGTATTGGTCAATCAACGGCACTCCTCAAACTACTAGATTCATAACATCTAGTCTTAAAGGAGGTAAAGACACCATCATTCCATTGAATGCGGCTTACAACTTCACAAACAACACAACTTATAAATTTAAACTTTGGACCAGTTTCCCTAACGGTACGGTTGACTCGGTTAAAGCAAATGATACTTTAAATTATACTTTAAACTTCTTCGGTAATCCTCCAGCACCAACTACTACTAGTTTTATTCAATGCGGTATTGGTAAACCGAGATTATCTGCTACAACAGGCATAAGTACTGATACCATCATGTGGTATAGAACTGCAACTGGTGGATCATCTATCGGAATGGGTGGTACTATAACAGGTCCTTCAATCAGTGCAACAACAACATTCTATGCTCAGGCTATCCGTTTTGCGGCTAAGACCAAATTAAGCAATGGTTTATCAGGAAACATAGTGGTTTCTTTCAACTATGCTGCATACAATGGTAACTATTTTGACTTAACACCTACTAGTCCAGTTAATATCGATAGTATGTCTTTCCGTTTGTACAATTATACACCAACAACAAATTACTTACTATACTACAAAGCTGGTTCTTATAATGGTTTCGAAAGCAATTCTACAGCTTGGACAGCAATTAATGGCGGATCTGGTAGAGTATATTCTACAGGTGGTCAGAACTTCATTAAAGTTTCGGCTAAAGGTTTATTGTTAAGCCCAGGCCAATCATATGGTTTCTATTTCACAGTAGACCCTTCAGCAGGTGGCGGTAACGACATCTACATGCAAGGTGGTGTGAATATTGGTAATGCTGACTTAACCATGACTGGTGGTAAATACTCATATGGTTTATTTGGTGCTTCTGGATTCGGTCCTACATACACCATTGACTGTGAAGTATTCTACAGCAAAGCTTGTATCAACAACACAAGAACTCCTTTAGTTGTTACAGTTAAACCTCGTCCAATCGGTGCTGATGTAGCTAAAGGTTCTCCTT
>JAOASJ010000113.1 GCA_030158725.1 Bacteroidia bacterium | reverse complement strand
AAAAAAAGCGATTTTTTTTTACCTTTGTATTTCAATAGAGCGGACTTGATCCAGCTCGGTAGGGTCGGCCGTTATGGCTGACCCGATTTTTTTATACCTATCTGGGTCATATGCTTCTTCGCTTTTCCAGAGTGTGTAGATTAGTATCAATAGTTTTCTTTCTATTGCTACAACCCCTTTCATTTTAATTGCTGTGTTTTTTACTATTCTTGCATAATCTGATTTAAAGGCTGGACTATGTTTTACTGCTGTTAGTGCAGGGAAGTATAATGCCCTTCTTATCCATTTATTCCCTCGTTTGCTAATTCTAGATTTGCCTCTGACGGATGTGCCTGATGACTTATCTACCACATCCAATCCTGCATAACTAACAAGCTGCCTTTTGTTTCTGATCAGATTAAAACCATCTGTTTCACCTGCTATTGTTAGAACTGTTAATTGCCCGACTCCATTAATAGTGCAAATGGTTTTTACTTTTTCCTTTATTGCAGGATTAGATTCTAATAATTCCTCTATTTCTAGCTCTACATCTTTGACTTGTGATTTGTAGAATTCACATTGCTTTTTAAATCGTTTGGTGGTTTTTTCACTGTAGATTACACCTGTTGTGTGTGCGTGTTGCATCGATTTTACCTCAATAAGCATTGATTGTAACTGCGCTCGTTCTCTTAATAATTGGCGGAAGGTTCTTAGAATTGGCTCTGGCTTTTTCCATGCCTCTAATTTCTTCACCAAGCCAAATTCTGCTATCCCAATTGCTGCAGTCTTGTCGTTGTCTGTTTTCAAGTTCATAGACTTTCTGTAATGTGAGATTTTAGAAGGTAGAACCACGCTAATTTGCAAGCCATTTTCAGCAATAAAATAAGCGAGTTTCTCATGATAAACACCAGTTGCTTCTACAACAAATAGCTGTTCTAAGTTCTGCAAAAAGTTCTTTTCACTCCATTTTAAAAGACTTTTAAATCCTTTTTGATCATTCTTGAATGTTTGCTGACTAATGTTTTTAATCGTTTGACCCAATTGTAACATTGATAGACAACAAACTAGTTCATCTTTTGAGCAATCTATGCCCACTGATTGTTTAATTACATTTTCCATAATATTATAAATTTAAATTCAAATGGAACTTCTCTCAACGTCTTTCCTCGTTTGCGTTATACTGGCTTGATTTTCTCAGCCTTACATTCTGTTCTGACTCATAGAGAAAAAAGAAAGATAAGGCAAAACCTAACTCAGTTAATACCTTATAGGTTTATTAGGG
>JAOASJ010000112.1 GCA_030158725.1 Bacteroidia bacterium | reverse complement strand
CCCTCCCACTGCCTCCATAATCTTATCCCAACTAAACTGTTTCTTAAATGCTTCCGCATTTTTTGAAAATTCAGCTTCTCTGTTGTTGGTGTAAAAGTCGTTAAGGGCAGCAGCGATAGCGGCTTCGTCTTTTTCGCAGACATAGCCAACTTCATTGTGGGGAACCGTTTCAGCCAAGCCACCAACATTGGTAACCAACATGGGCTTGTTAAAATGATAGGCTATTTGGGTAACGCCACTTTGGGTAGCTGAATGGTAGGTTTGAACCACCATATCACAGGCGGAAAAATAATTGGCGACCTCGCCATTGGGAATAAAATCATTGCGCTCAATAACCGCATCTGCTATTCCTAAGGTTTTAATGAGTTCTTTATATGGTGCAGAATCTTCGTAGTATTCGCCTGCTACAATTAGTTTGGTCTTGTGGTCTTTTAATCCACTCTTAGCAAAGGCTTTTAAAAGCAAGTCAAGTCCCTTGTACTGACGGATAAATCCGAAAAACAAAAGGTATCTATACTCTGGGTCTAGTCCTATGCTCTTAATGGCTTCAGTCTTGGGAATGAGAGCCCCAAAATTGTCGTACATTGGATGGGCCACATAGGTCGATGGTTTGTTTGGAACCAGCTTTTTTAAGTCAGACAAAACCGACTGACTCATGGTGATAAATTCGTCAATCGAGTTGACGAAATAATTGGTGCAAGCTTGGTCGTAAAAATGTTTTTCGTGGGGGTAAATATTATCAGCTATCGCCACGAGTTTGGTCTTGCCATTCTTTTTCACCTCGCGGGCAATAGTGCCCAAACAAGGTGCCATAAATGGCATCCAATATCTGAATATCATGACATCTGGAGCCATTTTGCGGTATTTTTTTCCTACGCGCAACCAATTCAAAGGGTTGATTGAATTGATGGCGGTATCAATGTCTATATTGTCGGGAGCAGCTTCCGTGCTGTATTGTGTTTTGCCGGGAAATAATATAGATGGGTATTGTAAACTAAAACTTAAAATGGAGGCTTTATCGCCATTGTCGTTATAGGCTTTACACAATCTTTCGTTGTAGGTACTCAATCCACCGCGTAATGGGTAGGCCGGACCAACGATTACCACATGTTTACCCATGTTACAATTTGATGGTTTCTGAAACTGAATATTGGTTGCGTTCACCGCTTGAACGGCTAATTAGTTCGCCTAAGAATCCCGCTAAAAACAATTGGGTTCCTATAATCATACACACTAGACCTAAATAAAATAAAGGTGAGTCGGCTACCAATGGTGCGCGTTCGTGGTTGATTACATGAATCAGTTTGCTTAGCAATAAATACATCGCAATACTGAAACCTAAAATGAAACTTAATAAACCATAAACACCAAAGAAGTGCATAGGTTTTTTGCCGAATTTGCCCATGAAGAATATGGTTAACAAATCGAGTAAACCATTTACAAAACGGTCGAGCCCAAACTTAGTGGTACCATATTTTCTTGCGCGGTGTTCAACCACTTGTTCTCCAATTTTTTTGAAGCCTGCAGACTTGGCAATTACTGGAATATAACGGTGCATTTCACCATATACTTCAATGTTTTTAACCACTTCATTGCTGTAGGCTTTTAGTCCGCAGTTAAAGTCGTGCAAATAAATACCGCTCATTTTGCGTGTTGCCCAATTGAATAATTTGGTCGGCAAAGTCTTGGTTATAGGGTCGTAGCGTTTTTTCTTCCACCCTGAAACTACATCGTATTTTTCGTCAATGATCTTTTTGTATAGACCGGGTATTTCATCGGGACTGTCTTGCAAGTCAGCATCCATGGTAATTACCACATTGCCTTTTGCAGCGTTGAATCCCACGTTTAGTGCAGCTGATTTTCCGTAGTTTCTTCTAAAACGAATGCCTTTGATGTTGTTGTTTTTTTCTGATAGCGATTGTATCACTTCCCAACTGTTGTCGGTACTGCCATCGTCAATAAAAATAACTTCATAAGCGTAATTGTTTTCTTGCGTCACGCGCGCAATCCATGCCTCTAATTCTGGCAAAGATTCAGATTCGTTGAGTAATGGAACTACTATAGAGATATCAAGCATTCGGATTGTTTCTTTTTAAAATTGCCGACACAATAAGGTCAGCGATGGTGTTAAATATTAATGTACCTAAAAACACCAAAGTTAATGAAAACCATTGGGTTGATGCAAAGGCTGGCGACTTGGACAATGTTTTTGAAATATCAGCATCGCTCATGCCACGTTCTTTTAAAATTTGAACAGTGATGTCAATTTGATTGGCAACAAACGTATCGTAATCGATAATGAAATTGTAAAACACGATCATGAATAACAAGGTTAATAACGAAATAATTAAAGCATATACAAATCCTGTTTTAAATGCACGTCCAAAACTGATAAAGCCATCAAGTTCCTTGTCGCGGTATTCTTTGATGGCCATGGTAAGAGGGAAAAATAAAATAACGACACCTACCAACATTTGCACCCATCCACTAGAACGCGGATTGTACTCGCCATTGTTCATGTACATGTTAACCATCAATTGAATGACGTAAAGTAAAAAACTAACCAAGGCCCATTTAAACGCAATGTTTAAAGCTGAGGGTGATTTTGTTTCGTTGTTTTCGATTAAAGTATTGTTTGCTTCCATGATTCAAATGTATTGTTTTGGATCTTTAAGTCAATTACCTTTTGTTTAAAAGCTGATTTTTACCGATGATACTCGCCTCAATAAAATAGGGAAGTGGCTTGTTCATGTAATAGGTGTTTTCAGATTTTGAACGGTTGTTGCGCTTGTTTAATATGGTTTGCTGATGAGGATTCACCACCACCAAATTGGCCTCTTGACCTTCAACTATACTTGGCAAGTTTATTTTTAAAACTTGAGCAGGACCGGTGTTAAACTTAGAAATTAAAACTTCATCGTTCATGCTTGGGCAAAAACGGTTGCGTCCTTCAACGGCCAAACTAAAGGCTATTTGTAAACTGATAGCGCCGTAAGAAGCATATTCAAATTCTAGTGCCTTATGTTCAATTTCTTGTGGATGGTGGTCGCTGCAAATGGCATCGATGGTGCCGTCTTTCAAACCTTCCCAAAGTGCTTTCACATCGTTGGCTTGGCGCAATGGTGGACTAAGTTTCAAATTGCTGTCGAAGTCCATTATGGTCTCGTCGGTCAATACCAAATTCATTACCGCAACATCACAAGTTACTTGTATGCCTTGGGCTTTGGCTTGACGGATAATTTCAACTGAGCGTTCAGTGCTAATTTTTGTTAAATGTATGCGGGTTTGATGGTAGTCGGCCAACTCAATGTCGCGTTGAACTTGCAAGTACTCCGCCATTTGAGGAATGCCTTTTAAACCCAAACTTACAGCCACTGTTCCTTCGGTAACATAAGCACCAATGGTCAAATCTGTTTGTTGGCAAAATGAATACATCAAGGCATCAAAACTTTTGCTGTATTGCAAAGCACGGCTCATGGTGCCAATATTGTCGATTGAATTGTTTCCGTTAGAAAATGCAACAGCGCCATGGTTTTTCATGTCGTACATTTCCGCAAGGTCATTCGATTTCAAACCTTCTGTAATTGCGCCAAGTGGCAACAAGGTAACAGGGGTTTTGCTCGATAAATTGACCAGTGATTCAATATCCGATTTTGTTTGACGCGGCGGATTGCAGTTTGGCAATACAGCCACATGCGAATATCCTCCAGACATGGCAGTGTCGGCCAGTGTCTGAACCGTTTCGCGGTGTTCGTAACCTGGATCGCTGCTGTTGCAACGCAAGTCAACGAAAGCCGAGCTGACAAAACAGCCGTTAAAATCAAATATTTGTTCGTAGTTAAAGTCTGGAATTGAGGGACTAAAAGCCTCTATTTTACCATCTTTAATACCCAAGTCGCCTACTTGTAAATGATAAGGAGAACGTGGGTCGTTAATTTGTATGTTCTTAAGCAGATAGCTTGACATTGTTCCTGAAAAATCTGATCAAAAGTATTTCAAACAACAAACATATCAAAGAAAAAAGTATGCACCATTTCCACATGGAGATGCCTTTTTCAAGTTTGTTAATTTCCGCTCCTAGTTTTTCAGCACTGCCTTCAAAATGATTGATTTTAAAATTTTCGCAAATTTTGTCGAAGGCTTCGGTGCTCAAACTGCGTGTATCACTTTCTGTTCGCACATTGTTGAAGGATAAATCGGCCACCGAACTGTCCGAGTTTTTCAAACGCAATTGGTAATGTCCAGGGACTGAAATTTCTCCATTTGTGTTTAAGTATAGTTCCCCGTCCCTGTTAATAACTTCAGGAATTAGGCTGGTTTTTTTGCCCAATAAGCGCACACCTGCCTCTTGTTCAAAGGGCAATCCCGTGTAAATGTCATTCAAATCAGCACAACTGTAGTACAATGGATTTTTATACAAATTCATCATCGATGCGCGCAAACAAATTGGGACAAACAAGGCATGGTTTTGAAAATTGCTAAAGCTTGCATCCAAGGCTACAGCGCAAAGCAACAAATGGCCTTTACCAAATCCTATGTCTTTCATAAAAGCAGACCCATTGGCCAGTCTCATAAAGTCGTTGTCAAAGCCACCTTGTATTTGGTAGTATTTAGATACTGAAGGCAAATCAAGTTGTTTATTGCTTTTCTCAAAAATATTTTTAAAAACGGGGTGCTCTAAATCAACAACACTGACGCGCATTTGGGTTTCAATTGGAGTTTCTGAAACATTAAATCTGAAAGCGCTGCCTAAGTCTTGCAAACCGCCATAAGGCAAGTTTTTATTCGGGAATACCAAGGCTGTTCCACCGTTTTGGATAAACTGGGTAAGCTCGGAAACCAAGCCACTGCCTATGCCATTGATGCCTTGCAATACAATTAAGTCTTTTTGTTTGAACGCACTGTAATTGATGCTTCCAGCACTTTCGTTTTTGTATACAAAGCCAGGATTGTCGCCAAACACCGCGTCTAAGTATGGTGAATTGTCAGAGCTGATGTTGTTGACATGGTAATCTTGGTTTAGCCGCAAAGAGAAATACAAGACATCATCCAGTGGAATATTGTCACCCGGAAGGCGCAATTCACATTGGTGTTGTCCGCCTGTTTCAACCGTAAATACTATGGACACGGTTTCAGATTGAAACGCTTTGATGCTCAAGGTAGCGATACCTTTTGGTTTGCCATCTATCCACAATTCAAGGGTGTTGTTTTCTATATCTTTTTCAGTGAAGTTGCTCACCACGGCCATCAATGTTATGGCTTGTTTTGCTTGTAAAATCGGTGACAATAAATAAGCAGTATCTACACTTAAATTGTTGTTGATTTCAGAAGGTATTTTAATCCAGGTTTGCTTAATGGAAGTATCCAAAGGATTGCTTGCAAGTTTGCTGTTCTTTGCCTGAAAATCTGAAATACAATAGGCCAATTTATCGCCGTTAAATTTGAACAATTGGCTGTTTTGCAGTTCCAATAAGTTTTGCAACGGATAAGCATTGTTGCTAATTTTCACCTTGTCAATATTTTCCAAGCAGGCTTGCTTGCCTGTGAAATGCAGCATGGACGCGTCCATATCTGCGGTGATAATATTAAATTCATCGCCGTTGTTGGCGCTGTTAACAATAGCACGGGCGCGGTTTTTGGCTGCTTCAAGCAAAGGACCTTCACTGCCTTGAAGGTTCATACTAAAACTGTTGTCGAGTATAATGCTGATGTGTTTTTTGCCACCTTTTACTGATTTTTTCGAATCGATAATAATGGGTTGGGCAAAGGCAAATACTAAAAATGTAATGGCCAGTAGACGGGCAGCAAGTATTAAATATTTTTTGAGTTTGTTGCCGCTCTTGGTCTGGTGATCGATTTGTTGCAGCAAGCGAACATTGGGGAACAGTATTTTTTTGTAACGTCTAAAATTAAATAGATGTATAATGACTGGAATAGCTAAGGCAAACAGTGCCCAAAGAAAAGAAGGATACAGCCAAGTCATATGTTAAAGGCAAAGATAGGGGAA
>JAOASJ010000111.1 GCA_030158725.1 Bacteroidia bacterium | reverse complement strand
TTTAAGTCTAGGTTTTTTGCTTCCGCTTTGGCCTCAATGTATTCAAAGCGTTTCTTAAACTTTTGGTTGGTTTTTTCCAAGGCATCATCCGGGTTGATGTTTTCAAAACGCGCATAGTTGATTAAAGAGAACAACAAATCGCCAAACTCTTCTTCACGGTCTTTGGCATTGCTAGCTGTTTTGAATTCGTTTAACTCCTCCTCTACTTTTTCCCAAACTTGATTTTTGTTTTCCCAATCAAATCCTACTTGTGCAGCCTTGTCTTGCATACGCAATGCTTTCACCAATGATGGCATTGAATTAGGCACCCCACTCAAAACCGATTTTTTGGCATTGCCTTTTTCTTTCAGTTTAATTTGCTCCCAATTCTGTTTTACCGCATCTGAATTTTCCACTTGTACATCGCCGTAAATATGGGGGTGGCGACGGATTAGTTTTTCGCACAATTGATTGATCACAGATTCAATATCATAAAGACCTGTTTCAGAACCGATTTTAGCATAAAAAACAATATGCAAAAGAATATCACCCAACTCTTTTTTTACCTCTTCATGGTCGCCTTTTAAAATGGCATCACTTAGTTCGTACGTCTCCTCAATGGTAAGATGGCGAATAGACTCTGTGGTTTGCTCCTTGTCCCATGGACACTTGGCCCTCAGTTCATCCATTATATCCAAAAGCCTTTTAAAAGCATCAAGTCTACTGTCGTTTTGCATACGGCAAATTTAAGAAAACTTATGGTGCAAATGAGCAGATAAAACGAAACTAAAACAAATGTATGACTATCAACAAATAAAGGATAACTTTTTGTTCAGCCTGCATGGTAAAATTTGTAATTTCGTAACAATTTCGGAACCATCATTCCGTTAACCCAAAAATGAAGCGTTTACTATTTGCACTGATATATATATTAAGCATTGGCTTAACCCAAGCTGAATCGCAAGATTCGAGCTATTTAAAGGACCCGTATTTTGTTAAATTACTTAAGACCAATTCACAGGTTCCAATATTTTACAACGATCAAGTAAAACGACAAATAGCCAACTACATTAGAAATCTGAACAACAGTACGGCAATTTTAATTGGCAAGACGCAATACTATAACCAACTTTACAATTCTAATTTTGAAACTTCAGGTGTTCCAAAACAATTGTTTTTAAGCATTGCTGCTTACAGCAATTCTGACCCTTTGTATATAGACCAAGATGGTGGAAGTGGCATGTGGGCTTTAAATTATGCCATTGCAAAAAAATACAATTTAAGCACCAGCAGCTATGTAGACGAGCGCAGAAATCCCGCTAAAAGTTGTGCAGTTGCGGCAAGCTATTTCAAAGATTTGAATATAATCTACCAAGATTGGTTAAAAACCTTGGTCGCTTTTAGAACAGGCCCAATCAATATGAATATGGCCATCCACAAAGCCAACAACAGTCTTGATTATGCAAAAATCCACAACCAACTTTCAGTTGAATATCAAAACGCAGCAGTAAATTATATCGCATTTTGGTATATCTGGAATTTTTACACCGACCATAAAATCATTCCTGTTCGTTACAAGCTTCCTGATACAGACACTGTTCATGTTGAAAGAGAAATAGGCTTGAATGCCATTGCTTACAACTTGAATTTATCTGAAGATGTATTGAGGTTGAGCAATTCAGAACTTCGATTGGACATCGTTCCAGTTTCATACAATATCAAAGGTTTAAAATTACCTAAAGACAAGGTCCTTGAATACCACAGCAAATTAAGCATACTCTTCCCTGCTCCTGTTATCACCATAGATTCTACCTTAAGTGACTCGTTGATTATGGACAACAATGCCATGGTCATAAAACCAATGCTACCTAGAGACTCCATCAATGCGGAAAACAACGAAGAAGTTGACAATGGAGAAGATTCGCCCAAACCATCGGTAGCAAAAGACAGCAAAACCGTAACCATAACTTATGTGGTTAAAAAAGGTGATGGCTTGTTATTAATCGCCGATTTATTTGATTGCAGAGTGAGTGATATCCGCAAATGGAATGGCATGAAAAAAGACAATATTTTCAAAGGTCAAAAACTGAAGATAAAAGTTCCTAAAAACAAAGCCGCTGCCTACAAGAAAATCAACACCATGACCACGGCTCAGAAAAAGAAATTGGCCAAGAGAAGTTAGGACTTGAAAGACCTTAAGAAACCATCAATACAACAAGTATTGGCTAGTTTACCTGGTCTTTTCATTTACGTTTATTGTGTATTTTTTAGCCCTGGAACCCCTTTTGAAATTTCGATTGGAATTGCTGCACTTCTTATTAATTTATGGATAGCAGAACCTATTCCAATTTGGTTGTCTTCTCTATTACCATTGTTGCTAATGCCTTTGCACGGCATACTTGATTTTAACTCTATTTTTAAAAGCTATTTTAACAATACCATCTTATTGTTTTTTGGCGGATTTTTGCTGGCATATAGTGTTGAAAAATGGCATCTACACAAGAGGATAGCATTTAAACTTTTGGCCTTAACTGGAGACAATCCCAAAGGTATAATTTGGGGAATGATGCTCAGCACCTGTCTTATAAGTATGTGGATTAGCAACACCGCGACTGCAATTATGATGCTGCCAGTTGCCATTTCAATCGTTAACATTATAAAAGACAAAGAAAGCAAAACCAATAAAGCTTTTTTTACCTGTATGCTATTGGGCATTGCCTATGCTGCAAACATTGGTGGAATTGCCACAATTATTGGCACACCTCCTAATATTGTTTATAAAGGTTTATCAGAAAGTCTGCTTCACAAACAAGTTGGGTTTTTAGAATGGATGATACTTGGTGTACCATTGAGTTTATTGATGTTGTGGTTGAGTTATCAATTAATGGTAAATGTATTTTTCAAGGTTAAAATTAAAACGTTACCTGAGGTTGCAGAATTGTTAGACAAGCAAGCAGAGCAATTAGGGAAAATTAAACCAGAAGAGAAACGCACCTTAATGGTGTTTTCTGTTGCCATATTTTTTTGGGTATTTGCCCAACCATTAAACATCTTAATTGAAGATTTAAAATGGCCATTCAAAATTGAAGAATTTTCAGTTGCATTAATCTTTGGCGGTCTTTTATTTCTTATACCTAAAGCACCGAAAAGCAAGCAAAAACTTCTGGAATTTAACGACTTTAAATACATCTCCTGGGGAATACTTATCTTATTTGGTGCAGGCATGTGCATGGCTAAAGGCTTGGAGAATACTGGAGTTATCAAATATGTAGGAGAATGGATAAAGCACAACCAAGAAGGTGATTTTAAGGCCTTATTGTTTTTGATTATTTTGTCTGCATTGTTTCTCACTGAGTTAATGAGCAATGTGGCATTGGCGCAGATATATGTCCCTGTTGTATTTGGTATATCTCAGTCTTTGGGTATAGAAAACCCGCATATCATGGGAATTACGGTAACAATTGCATGCAGCTTTGCTTTTATGTTTCCCATTTCAACCCCTCCGAATGCGGTGGTATTTAGTTCCGGTAAGATTAAATTAAGAGATATGGCTTTTGCTGGATTTTTCCTTAATATTGTTGGAGTAATTCTATTATGGCTAAGCGGATTGTATATTATTCCTTTATTGTTTTAAGTTTAACAATGGTTTTCAGTGCTTGTCAAAACAAACAAGACAAAGCATTTGAAGATTATAAAAAGGAAATTGAAAAAAGCCGACATGAAGGCGATATTTACATGCTTACCCAAGGCATCATTGAGCCACAAGACACTGTTAATTATAAAGGATTAAACTACTTCGATGTAGATAGTAATTTTAGAATTAAGGCCCGGATTAAAGAACTTCCACCCCTGCCTGTAGAATTCAAAACCAATACAGAACGTTCTCCATTGTATTATGTGTTTTGTTTATTGGAATTTAAGGTTGGCGATTCTTTATGTACTTTAATTGCTTACTCTGAAAAAGACAAGGACGTCAAACAACTATTCATTCCATTTAAGGATGCCAGTGGCAATGTTGAATCATACGGTGGCGGAAGATATTTAGATATAGAATACAAAGGTGAGAAAGACTTTTTAACCCTCGATTTTAACAAGGCATATAATCCATATTGCCATTACAACCACAGTTACAGTTGTCCTTTGGTTCCTGAACAAAACAGATTAAAAGTTAGTATCAAAGCAGGTGAAAAAAAATTCCATGAATAAATTATTATTAATTTTAAGTTTCATTTTATCTATTGGTGCCCATGACCTACAGGCACAAGATAAAAAATATTTAAAAATTGAACTTAAAAATCAAAATGTAATTACAATAGAAAATTACAAAAGTTTTTCATTCAAAGACCGTGGAAACATACTTAGAAAAGGCAAAATATTGATTTTAAACGACAGCCAATTTTGCTTTGTAAACTATTTTCTTGAGCCTGTAGGACCAACTTTTGGGACAAACGATATTTATCAAATTAATTTAGGTAAAGAAAAGATTTTGGGTGTAAGTAAAATTTCAGCACCAACTGCAATTGCTGTCGCTCTTTTTATTCCTGGAGGAATTTACTATTTAATTATTAGAGAGGCTGTTAGATTGTCGCGCAAAAAACCAATATCAAAGAACAGTGGGCTTGAAGGATGGGTAGACAATAAAAACTTCAAGGTCAAAATAATTGTTGATTATCCTCAAGCTTAATGCTTGATTTTCTTTGGGAATTCTAAATTTTCGAAGATGTCTTTTAAGGAATCATAGGTATCAAAATCTTTTGCTTTTATAAAGGCCTTATCTACCCAAACCACTTCTGTAATATCCTCTTCAATTTGAGGCACCACTGATTGATCGCCCCAGGCCACCATTCTATACCAAGCCGTTTTCTTTAATATCCACCTTCCTTTAAGCAAGTATACATGATAGGTATTTGAAACTTTTCCAAGTATGCCAAGAAAGTTCAAACCACATTCTTCATGCACTTCACGCAGAGCCGCAAGTCTTAGGTCCTCACCTTCTTCGAGTTTACCTTTTGGCAAATCCCATTTCCCAAGTCGCTTAATGAGCAACAATTGACCGTGCTCATTGAACACCACACCCCCGGCAGCTTTAATCAGTTTAAATTGCTTTTTAAATGCATTGTATAGGTTATTGGGTTGCTCGGTCTTGAACAGCAGACAAGCAGGGCCCTCGAATACGCCAGAAGTAAGTTGTTGAACAACTGAATTTAAATCAGAGGCTTTGTAAACGGCGCAATCTTTCTTGTTTACAAATTGATTATTATTTGTAAAAACAAGCGTATGTGCGTTGATGAATATTTTATAGCTTTGCTGCGACATGGTATCAAAAGAAATCAGTGCAAAAATAGCACAATCCTTGCTTGAAAGCGAAGCCGTTAAATTGAATGTTGAAAACCCATTTACATGGACCAGTGGCATGCGCTCACCAGTGTATTGCGACAACCGTGTGACCCTTTCTTATCCTAGCATCAGAAAGTATATCACGAATTGTTTAAGTGAAGTGATCAAAAATCAATATCCAAATGTTCAAGGCATAGTTGGTGTTGCCACAGCAGGTATCCCACAAGGCGCATTGATAGCAGATGAATTAAACATCCCATTTGCCTATATCCGTTCAGAGGCTAAGAAACATGGTTTAAAGAATGCCATTGAAGGCCATTTAGAAACAGCTTGTAAAGTGGTTGTGGTAGAAGATTTGATAAGCACAGGAAAAAGCAGTTTGAAGGCTGTTGAAGACTTGAGAGAAAATGGATTTGAGGTGGTAGGTTTGGTTTCTATATTTAATTATGGATTTGCGGCCACACATCAGAAATTCTTAGATGCAAAATGTCCGTATGTTTCATTGTGTGATTTTAACACTTTGGCTGAAGAAGCAGCGAAGACCAATTACATCAGTGAAGAAGCACAGGTGAAGGTATCAGAATGGAACAAAGATGCCCAAGCTTGGAGCGATGCCTTCAGCGCTAAAAACGGATAATACATATTATTTTTTGCGAGCCTAAACAGGCGAGCACTACGAATCCTCATCGCCTCCGGTATTGCGAGACTTGTCGAGC
>JAOASJ010000110.1 GCA_030158725.1 Bacteroidia bacterium | reverse complement strand
TATTGGTTTGCAAACCTAAGTTCATTACTTTACTTTTGCAAGTAGTTACACCATTGTATAGTAGTAACCCTTTGTAAAGCATTTAATGAAATAGACCTTTTATGGCTAAAAAAAATACAATTATTTCTGAAAAGTCTTGTTCTGTTAAGGAAGTTTTAGACATCATTGGCGGAAAATGGGCCATGCCAATCATTTATATTCTATCAAAAGGCAAGTTGCGTTTTAAAGAAATTGAAAGAAGTATTGAGGGCATCAACACCAGAATGTTGGTGAAAGAACTAAAGAATATGGAAAGCAATGACATAGTGACAAGAGAAGTGTTTGCCACAGTTCCTCCTACAGTTGAATACGCCTTAACAAAAAAAGGGAAAGATTTGTTGCCAAGTATTAAGTCTTTGTACAAATGGGGACAAGACTATATTGCGTAATGTCTTATTAGAAAATTAGAATTGCATTTTATAAACTAGATTGGGGAAGAAGCCCAGTTGATAGGTGGTGCTTAATGTTTGGTTTCTTTGGTCATAGTTTTGTGAAAACACATTCTTATGGTTTGTTACATTTTGCAAGTCCAATGAAATGGTATGCGACAGTTTTCTTTTGCTGCTGTTAAATGTATATCCAGCTTTAATATCCAACCTGTAATACGTGGCATAATAACTTGAATAGGCATTGCTTGACAATTGCTCACGGCCAGTAAGGTTAGAAGATGTGATATCGATTGGTGTGTAAGCTCTTCCTCCAGCATTTGTGAATTTGATGTCACTGGAAAATTTATTCTTTTTATTCAAACCTACTTTCCATTCTTTTCCTGCTAAAAAGTTAAATACATAACGTCCGTTGAAAGCCGTGTTTCTCTCAATGCCGTCGCTGCCCGTATATTTTGAACTGTAAATGGATGAGGTAAACAATCCGTAATAACCTTTGCTGAAAAACTTTTCTATGGTCAATTCGATACCAAGATTTTTTCCTGTTCCAGTATTGACCAAACTGTCTTGTAAGTCTGTTTTAAAAGTCGAGCCTGTATTCAACATTGAATAAGTGCTCGAACTAATGGTTACAGGCACATTGTATATCGATTGGTAATAGACTTCCGATTTAAGACGCCAGTTTTTAGATGGGGTGAAATTATAAGCCAACACATAGTGTTTGCTCTTGGTGAAATCTAAACTTTTGTTGTTGTAAGAAATGTTTCCGCTGGCATCAGTGGTTTGTAAAAAGTAAACATTGATGGGTTGCATTTGTGCGTGTTGACCAAAGGCGAAATTAAAGCTGCTCTTGTTGCTGATATTGTATATCAAACCCAGTCGTGGTTCAAAGGCTTTTGAGTTGTTAAGCAAAAAGACTTGGGCATGCAAGCCTGCATTTAAAGTGAGTTTTTCTGTGATGTTGTATTTAAGAACAGCAAAGGCTTGGGCCAAATTGGTGTAGCTGTTATAATCCCATATTTGTTTGTATGGTTCTATAATGTTGTTTTTGGTTTTGTAGTATAAATTCAATGCAATAATTTCATCTTGCAAACCAACTTTAACAAACAAGCGTGAATTGATTTTTGTGTTATAAGCAGTGTTGAAGTTGTAGTTTGTTTTGGCAACATTGTTGACTTCACGGATATAGTTTTCGTTGGTCATGCGGTCGAAATCGTAAGACGATTGATCGGTGCTCGAGTAGCTGACCCCAAGGTTGCTGCTTAGGTACGATTTTTTGCTAAACTGTTTGAAATGGTTGAATCCAAGTATGCCAATCTTGCTTGCAAAATCTACTTGATTTCCATTGCCGTATAAGGTGTTAGAACTGCCACCACCTATATTGATGGTGCTGCTTGCAAGAATACCAAACAATGAAATTCTACCTAATTTGCTGTTGCCACTATTGAATTTAAATGATAAATCTTGGTAAGTTGGTGTTGCAGTTGTGCCAATGTTAACGCCAAGTTTTTGCGCAACGCCAGCTAGGGCATAACGGTAACCAATTAAATAAGACGCATCACTTTTTTTAGAGAAAGGACCTTCGGTGGTGGCTTCTATTCCAGTAATTACACCCATTTGTAAAGTGGTTTCTCTTTTTTTATTGTTGCCATTTCTAAAACCCAAATCGAATACCCCAGATATGGCATTGCCGTATTCAGCAGGGAAGGCTGAGGTGAAGAAATCGGAGCTCTTTAAGAGGTTGGTGTTTAAAGCACTTACTGCGCCCCCAGTTGTGCCAACTGCCGCAAAGTGGTTGGGGTTGGTCACGTTTAATCCGTCTATTCTCCACAGTACACCAACTGGTGAGTTGCCGCGAATGACAATGTCATTTCTGCTATCGTCAGGAGCGCTAACACCTGCAAAGTTTGCAACCAAGCGGGCAGGGTCGCCTCTGCCACCTGCATAACGGTTGACTTCTTCCATAGAAAATGAACGGGCACTTGCACTTGCGAATTTGTTGATGGTTGAAGCTTTGTTGCCGCCATTCACATAGGCTTGTCCAAGTTTTTTAAACTCGTCTTCCATGGCTATATCCAATATCACTTCTTTACCAGAACTTATCACAACGTTTGGAATAGTTATGGTTTTATAGGCATTGCAAGTTATTTTTATTTCATAGCGGTCGGGTGCAATATTGCTGAGTATGTATTTGCCAAAAGAATCTGTTGTAGTTTCAATTTGCAAAGAAACAATTTGAACAGTTGCCCCTTTTATGGGCATTTGAGAAAGTTTGTCGGATACAACACCACGGATATTTTGTGTGTTGTTTTGAGAAAAAGAAAGAAGAGGGGAAAGCAGAAGTATAAAGAGTAATCGCATTTTTTATATAAATAAAAGCTGGGCTTTTTTATATAGACGATTAAAAACTCAATAACCTTCGTTGAAGTTAAAAAGAGATTTAAAATAATTAACTCAATCCAATAATTGAATGATTTTGCCGCGCAATGTTTTTATAAAAGGGGCATCTGTGTTTGATAAAAATACTAAAGTAATGTCTTTATCTAAGAGGCGGTAAATTATATGAGAATTTCCAGGGTGACCACCCGTGTGGTAGACTGCTTTTTTTGAAGGTTTGGGTATAATAAACCATCCAAATCCGTATGAAATATTCAGTCCATTTCTCACAAAGAGTATTTGATTGTTGTAGACAGATTCAGTAATTGATTCATTTTGAATTTCGCAAGGCAATAGTTTACAGTCTTTCAAAGCTTGAGCCCATATGGCCAAATCATTGGCTGAGCTAACCATAGATCCATCGCCATAGAAGTCGCCTAAGTAATAGACAAAACTATATTTGCTTTGCAAATGTGCATACACATAATTGTTGTTTTGCAAGGTGTGGCCGATGGCTAAATTCTTGTTCTGAATTCTGCGTATATCCGTCGTCATATAGGCAAAAGTATTGTTCATTTTTAAGGGGGTAAAAATGTTTTTTGACAAGAATTCTTGGTAGCTCAATCCAGAAATGTTTTCAATAATATTGGCAAGAAAGTCATATCCAATATCTGCATATTGGTATTGAGAACCTGGGGTGAATTGCAAGGGTAATTGGTGTTGTTTTAAATAGTTTAAAACATCTTGGTTGCCATTCGATTTGCTGGTATCTAAATTGGGGCGAATGCCATCCCAAAAGTTTGGTAGTCCTGAACTGTGGTTTAACAGATGTCTTACTGTAATGTTTTTATAAGGGAAATCAGAAATGTAACGGTTAACAAAACTGTCATAAGACAATAGGCCTTTGTTTTTGAGCAACATAATTCCATAGGCT
This sequence comes from Bacteroidia bacterium, assembly GCA_030158725.1. GTDB lineage: Bacteria > Bacteroidota > Bacteroidia > NS11-12g > UBA955 > JABMMZ01. The sequence continues at coordinate 2,301 of JAOASJ010000110.1, read as the reverse complement.
GTGAATTGCTTTGAAATAGAGGCGATTTGAAATGAGTTTTGATTGGTCAGTGGCGTTTTATTGACAGCATCCGCAAATCCATAACTTTTTTCAAATAGTACTTGATTGTTTTTAGTGATTAATACATTGCCATAGAAAGGTGTTTTCGCATAGGTGCTGTCAAGCAAGTTTCGAATGCTATCAATCTCTTGTGCAAATGCGCGGCTAAAATTAATTAGAACAAAAGCAGTAATAAGAATGTTTTTTCTAAGCATTATTTTTTACCCATTATTGGCTTCCCATTTTATCAATACAGCTTTAATTATTTCACTATCGATGCGGCTCTCAGGAATGATTTGAAATCCTTGTTTCATATAGAAGTCGAGAGGCGAAAGATAAGGTTCATTGTTTAGTTTAAGGTCATTGTTGTGGTCAATTACCCAGCCATAAAACGATGGGTGGTCTGATTTGATTAAGTGGATTAAATCAGTGCCTAAACCTTTGCCTTTGTGGGTTGAAGAAACGATAATTGAAAAGCGAATTTGATTGTCTTTTTCAAAAACCACCGCCCAAGCAATGACACAATTGTTTTCGTCTTCAATGAGGTAATGGTTTTTGCAAATAGCATCTTGAAGAAGCAAAGAAAATCTGTCTTTTAATTTGATAGGGTATTCATTGTTCCAAAGTTCATTGATGTCCTTAAACTGAGTTTCATTAAGGTTTAATGTGGTATAGGTTTTAAATGTTGACATTGGTTTTAGGGCTTAAATTTGTTGACTTTCCCAATCTTCTTTTGTGATTTTTAAACAATAACAATCGATGTCTTTCCATTTGAATGCTTCTATATGTTTAAGTCCACATTTCTCTAGAACCCTTATGGACGCTTTGTTTTCTATGTTAGCCGTTCCTATGATTTCTTTGAGCTTAAGTGTTGTAAAACCGAATTCCAAGGCGGCCAAACTGGCTTCAGTGGCATAACCTTTTCCCCAGTATTTGGGCATGAGTCTATACCCCACATCGTATTGATTGGTATATTTGGCCCAATCTTCATTCAAGAATTTCAGACCACTCCAACCAATAAAGTTTCCACTTGATTTTTCAATTGTTGACCAACGTCCGATTCCAAATTCTTCATATTGCTTTTGAACTTTATATATGGTTTCAAGCGCTTGGTTTTTATCTAGAACAGGATTGTTTCCTAGGTAAGTATGCACCAAAGGATCTGAGTCAAGTTCATAAAAACTATCTAAATCAGATTCCTGAAAATCGCGTAGTATCAGTCTGGGGGTTTCGATGTAGAATTTCATTGGCTAAGTTTTTTATATTAGTTCTATTTCACTCATATCGGCTTTGCCGTGTTTTAGGAGTTCGTAGGTTAATTTGTCGGCTTGGCAATTTACAAACTCAACACGTTTTAAATCACAATACTTAAAAAAACTATTTTTGATAATTGCGTTTTTGAAACTTGTTTTTGAAAATGCACAGCTTGAAAACGAGCATTCTTCTATCAGTCCACTAAAAACAATTTGGGTGAATTGAGTGCTTTTAAAAGAAGCATGTTTCCATGTTACATTTTCGATATTGTTGTTGCGAAACTCAGAGGTTGAGATTTCAATCCCAGATAAATTCGCATTCGTGAAATCACAGTTTCTTATTTCACTTGCTTTAATTTCAACATCTATCATTGAAGCTTCAATAAACATGTTTGCTTTAATTTCAGAACCATGAAATTTGCTGTTTCTTAATTCAGCTTTTGTAAAATCACAATCTTGAATGCTGTTTCCTTTGAATTCAATATTTGATAAATCGGATTTGATAAGTTTACAGTTTTTAAAACTAGAACCACTTAATTTTTCATTTACGTTTTTGATTTCTGAAAAATCTGCTCCCACATAGCTGTCGCCTGACATGTTCCAGTTGAGCCCAATATTATCCCTTAACTTGGAAATTACACCCTTGTCTTCTGCACTTACTTTGCTTATGGTTTCTTTTTCAGTAGCTTTCGAATTGTCAGAGAAATAGTTTAAGTCCACATTAAAAATTTCAGCAATACGGTTTAGTGTAATAATATCTGGCATGGATTCACCGCGTTCCCATTTGCCTACTGCTTGGGGACTGATGGAAATTTGTTGGGCCAGTTCAGCTTGAGATAGGTTTGCTTTTTTTCTGGCGCTGGCAATTTTGTTGCCGATTGATTTTGAGTTTTGCATCGTGTTATTTATTTAAATTTGATGCAGCAAAGGTATTTTCAGGGAATACCAGGAGGGTAATTTTATCAAACACTTCTGGTTGTTTTTTCGCTACTATTGGTTGTATTTGGGG
>JAOASJ010000109.1 GCA_030158725.1 Bacteroidia bacterium | reverse complement strand
TACCATTTTTCAGGTACTTCACCTTGTTCGGCAACTTGGTGGTCGTTCTCTGAACAGCCGATGAATTTAGGTGCAGTTTTTTTCTTCTTGTCTAAGTGTGGTACCTGCATCCACCATCTGCCACTTAATTCGCTGTACAAAAACACCATGTCTTCTCCGCTGTGGGCATGGCATTTGTAAACCGTAAAATTGCGGTTGTTTAACATCGGCATGTCGTTAAATCTATTGGCTATGCCATCAATGGTATACCATATCATTTGTGCTACTTGCTGTGCATCGGTTGCATGGGTTTCGTTAAGTTCAAAATGGTTGAATAAAAACAACCCTATGGTGTTTGAAATACCTGCATAACGGCAAATGGCACAGGCTTCTTGGTTGCTCAATCCGCTAGGCAAATGAGCAGAGGCCGAATTGAAATTGCTGTATTTAATGGCGCGCAAATCGAATTCAAATAAATCTGCTTGTCTCAACAATGGCTCCACTTGTCCGATGTTGGAACGCAAGTCGCCCAAACGGATTTGTTCAGAAAAGATATCGCTCGAAAATTGTATGGTGGCATGCGAATTCAGGAAGTTTTGTATACCAATAAATGAAGCATGAAACAGTTTGCTTTTTTGTTCCAGTTTCCAAGCCAACTCATCTGGGTTGTAGGCAATGTAAGGCGATACCATAGCGATATCTGTTTTTTGGTAATTGATGCTTTTGAATAATGCCTCGCTGTAGTTGCTGTTTTCCCCAATAAAAATTGGAATAATATTTTCTTCACGCAGGGCAAAAATGCATTCGCACAGACCTGCTTGTAAATTTTTATTGGAACCGTCGTGGTTTAAATTTCCGAAATCGGCCACTTCAACACCTGAAAAATGGTATTGTAAAGCGTACAATTCTTTGCGGCACAAGTCTGCATTTTTACCCAACCCGATGATGGCAATGTCAATGTTTTTGGTGCTTGGGAACTTGTTTGAATAAATTTTCAATTCAGATCCCAACACGCCGCTGGCTTTGGCGTATTGTTTGGTGATTGATTTTTGAACGGGGGTAAAAAATGCCTCTAACATGATGCTTCAATATTGAGATAAAAAACCGAATATTGCCACATCAATCTTTCAACATGCTGATCGTAACTGGTGCTAATGGTTTTTTAGGTTCTTACCTAGTCTGTGCCCTGCTTAAACAAGGCCATAAGGTTATGGGTTTAAAGCGCAGCAGCTCTAGCCTCGACGAGTTTAATCAAATCTCTAGCTTGCTTTTCCCAACAGACCGTGAAATGGTGTTAAGCAACTTGGTTTGGGAGGATGCAGATTTGTTGGATGTATTGCGTTTAGATCAGTTGTTTGAAGGTGCCGAAATGGTTTTTCACGCTGCGGCCAAAGTGAGTTTCAATGGCAATAGGGTAGAATTGTTTAAGGTCAATGGTGAAGGCACGGCCAATGTTGTCAATGCCTGTTTAAAAGCCGGTGTTAAAAAATTGATATACGCCAGCAGCACTGCAGCCTTAGGTCGATTTGATGGTATTGGTTTAATTGACGAAGAAACACAATGGGTGGATGATCTTAACAACACCATGTATGCAGAAAGTAAGCATTTGGCTGAATTGGAAGTATGGCGTGGGGTAGAAGAGGGCTTAGATGCCGTGGTGGTAAATCCTGGAATTATCTTGGGTGCCGGCGCATGGAAAAAAGGCTCTTGCCGTTTGTTTGAAAATATTTACAAAGGCCTGAAGTTTTACACCAACGGCGTAAATGGTTTTATTGGGGTTGAGAACCTAGCCGATATTATGGTTTCACTCGCGTTTTCTGAGGTTAAAAACGAACGGTTTGTGATGGTGGCAGAAAACCTTACCTACAAAGAATTATTCGATACCATGGCTGAAGGCTTGGGTGTTAAAGCCCCAAGTATAGAAATGAAAGCAAGCTATTTGCCTTGGGCTACAGTCTTGTTTAAAATCAATGGTTTGTTGTTTAAGAACACCAATCTAAGTCCTGAGACCCTCAGAACATCCGTAAAGATTCACCGCTACAACAGCCAAAAGATACTGTCACTTGGTTACAAGTTGCTCCCCGTTAAAGACATTATTTTAAAAGCTTGTCAGGCTTATCCAAAAAAATAACCATTTACTTTTTAACGACTCAAGGTATAAAGGATATGCGGTTTGTACTTTCAATAAGTTTTATTTTATGCCTAGAGGTCTTGTCGGCCCAAAATGGTTTTATGCTATGGAAAAATGGCGAGCGACATGCTTTAGGCGCCTTTCACCAACGCTATCTCATTGAAACCAGTAATAAAAAACCTTACAATTCTACACAAGGCTATATACCCCTTATTATTCAAGACACTTTTGTGTTTGAGAATACAGGTACAGAAGACTTAATCATCAATAAAATTCATGTACGTAAACCGGGGCGTTTTACTTTTAGCAAACGCACCAAGCCCAAACATTTGGGGTATATTTATTTTTCAGATACCATTAACCCTTACCAATCAGAGAATATTGAATTGGTGCAAGAAAACATCAATGTCATGACCAATTACAGTCCTTGGAACGACATCAAATTGGAATACATCGTTTTGCGCCATGCTTATGTTCAGAATGGAAACAACATCCATGTGGATCATCCAGAAGGTCAGCTCTACTTAAAATTACAAAATGGGCGCTTGCCAAAATGCATGGGCATAGTAGGCGCTAACAATCAGAAATTATACACTTGGAAGTATTGGGATGAAAAGGGGATGCCGCTTCCTGATACCACTTGGAGTAAATTGATTAGCATTGCATTTTTAAATAATGATTATAACAATCCCATTAAAGCAGATATTACAGCCTTTGCGCATGGGAAGTACTACAAACCAATTGTAAGGAATAATGTATTTCAAGTGTGTTCTTTGCATGTAACAGAAGGTACCGATACTGTTATATTGACAAGCGATAAGGGAAAAGCTTTGATTGCCTATCCTTACCAACAAATTGGTTCACAAATGCATTTCTATAACCTTGAGTTTTTAAAAGCTAAGGATGCATTTTATTGGGATTTTGGGCAGCAGAAAAAATTGGTGTATAGCAATGTCTATGTTTTTACGTTTAAAAAAGATTGGAGACCCAAAGAGCACATGATCTTTGATTTGGCAACACGGTACCCCAATTTTGAATTTGCAACACAAAAACACAATGAGAATAAATATTGGACGGTAAGGTTCCCGAAAGGCAATGCCTACAACGATTCATTTTATTTGAAGCTATTGAAAGGCGAAGCTATAATCGATAAAATTTCTCAGTGTTTAATGCCAAGAAATGAAAAAACCGAATTAGGGAATTATGGTTTTCTTGGCTTTGGTATGTACACCACTTTTTATCCGGGATGCAATGCCGATAGTGTCAACAGGGTCTTAAAGAAATACGGTTTTGAAAAAGGAAATTCAGATATGGCTGGCTTAACTGAAATTATTTATACAGGAAGTTTTATCGGTCCTGATTTCTTAAAACTCTACAACCGAATGCTGTTGGAAAAAGTCTTTATGAATTTAAGGTTGCAGATATACACCGAGTGGATTTATTCAAGAGGAATTGAAATACCTGAAGACAATTTAAAGCGTTAATTGGTGTCTTGTTTGATAAAACGAATAACCTCTTCATTAAAGATTAGAGGCTGTTCCACATTTACCACATGCCCACAAGCGGGAATTACATAGAGCTGCGACGATAGGTGGTTCTTAACCAATTTGCTGATAGAAGGTAAAAACATATGGTCTTCAGCACCCATGATATATAGGGTTGGAATGCCACAGTCTTTAATCCTGAAAAAGTTGAGCAAGGGGTTGACTTCTGCCACTAGGGTAAACCAACGTTTGAATTCTTTTTGATACAATTTTTTCGCTTCACCAATAAACAAGTTTCTCGATTCACGGTGTTTCTTACGCGGCATTATGGTCCACGCCAAAAAACGGTAAAGGATTAAATAAGGCACCACCGATTTGAGCATGTTTCCAAGACGCATCAGCAATTGACCACGCATATTAAGCTTCATTACCGCCCCACCCATAATCATACTTTTGGTATATTGAGGATAGCGTTCTGAAATCTCACGTATGATTATAGTACCTAATGAAATGCCAATAAAATGTGTCTTTTCAATTTTCAAATGGTTTAATACCTCAATCACTTCGTCGCCAATAACGTCAAAACTGTATTGTTTCAGTTTTTCGTATATTGGTTTTTTCGATTGGCCATGACCACGCAGGTCGATTAAAACCAAGTTAAAATGTTTGCTAAAATCGCGTATTTGTTTGAACCAAATAGAACTGCTTCCACCTGCACCATGCACGAAGGTTACCCATTCGGATTCAGGACTGTGGAGGTAGGTTGTATAATGCAGCACTTTGAGTTAACAAAGGTATGCAAATATTGTTTGTGTTTTACCACTTCGCATCTGGGTAGGCTCTTTGCAAATATTGCATTTCAGCCAAAATATACCCTAACTTTTCAGTGTGAACACCTTTGCGGCTGCCGGTTTGCATATAGCCAGAAGTAGGCACTGTAAGTTTTGCTTGTCCTAAAACATCAACGATATCGGTTTTCCAAGGACCTTCCAGTTTACTCAAATCGGCGGCTATTCCACCTTCGTGAAGCCATTCGTTAATTTCATCTGTTTCGAAAAGTTCGCCGGTATACATCCACAAATCGTTAAGCGCAGTTTGCATGCGTACTTTGCTTTCATCGGTTCCATCGCCTAGGCGAATGCACCAATCGCTTGCATGTTTTTTATGGTACTTAATTTCTTTAATGGCTTTTGCAGCAATACCTGCAATATTCTCATCGCTGCTTTTTAACAAGGCAGTATACAAATGGTATTCAAATGTAGAGATGAATAATTGACGGGCAATGGTGTGTGCGAAATCACCGTTTTCTTGTTCCACCAACAAGTGGTTGTAAAACTTGCGTTCAGGACGTTTGTAAGCCAAGTCGTCTTCCGTATGGCCTTTGCCTTCCACTTCAGCAGCATATCTTAAGATTGCTTCTGCGCGACCAATCATGTCTAATGCAATATTGGTTAAGGCCAAGTCTTCTTCTAAGATTGGGGCTTTGCTGCACCATTCACCTAGACGGTGGCCAAGAATAAGGGCATCATCGGCCAAACGCAGGGTATATAAAAATAAGACGTCGTTTTGTTTCATGCTCATATATTTAAAGCCCCCTCTGGCATGGTATAAAATGTTGGATGGCGGTAAGCCTTATCGTTTGATGGATCGAACAGCATATCGCTGTCGTTAGGGTCTGAAGCCACAATGGCATTGCTTGGAACTATCCATATACTGGTGCCTTCGTTTCTTCTAAAATAGGTGTCTCTCGCATTTTGCATAGCGATAGATTTATCTGGTCCATGCACACTGCCAGCATGTTTGTATGGCGTGCCGGGTTGCGATTGGATAAAAACCTCCCAAAGAGGCCATTGAGAATCTTGAATATTTTCCATGTGATTATTGTTTTACGGATTGGTTTTGTTTTAATGCATAAGCGGTAGCAGCTTTTCTTACCCATTCACCTTCGTGGTGTGCTTTTAAATGGTTGTCCATACGTTGTTTGTTGCAAGGGCCATTGCCATTGATAACGCTTTGGAATTCTTCCCAATTAATTTCACCATGTTCGTAATGCTTGGTTTCTTCGTTCCATTTTAAATCTTTATCTGGAACAGTTAAACCAATTATTTCTGCTTGTTGAACGGTTTTGTCAATGAATTTTTGTCTCAAAACATCATTGCTTGCACGTTTGATTTTCCATTTAATGGCGTTACCAGAATGCGGAGAGTTGGTGTCGTGAGGACCGAACATCATTAAAGAAGGCCACCACCAGCGGTTCATAGCATCTTGTGCCATCTCTTGTTGTTCAGGTGTACCTTGCATCATATGGGCCATAATTTCGTAACCTTGTCTTTGGTGGAAACTTTCCTCTTTACAAATTCTCACCATGGCACGGGCGTATGGACCATAGGATGTTCTTTGCAAAGACACTTGGTTAACAATGGCAGCACCGTCAACCAACCAACCAATGGCACCGATATCGGCCCAGGTAAGTGCAGGGTAATTAAAAATACTGGAGTATTTGGCTTTACCGCTGTGCAGTTGTTGTATCAGTTCGTCGCGGCTAATGCCAAGCGTTTCTGCTGCAGAGTAGAGGTAAAGGCCATGCCCACCTTCATCTTGAATTTTGGCTAAGAGAATTTTTTTAGCTCTTAAGCTTGGCGCTCGGCTAATCCAATTGCCTTCAGGTTGCATACCAATGACTTCGGAATGGGCGTGTTGAGATATTTGGCGAACTAAGTGTTTGCGGTAATCTTCAGGCATCCAATCGCGTGGTTCGATGTTGCTATCTGCGTCAATTAATGACTCAAAATGCTTTAATTTGGTCTCGTTTTCCATTTTAATTCTGCAATGCTAAGCAAGGTTTGGAATTAAAATTCTGACCGTGGTCAATAAAGGAGGTTGATGGTGGTCAGGGTTTGAGAATGGTTATTGGTTAATAGTTATTTGTTATT
>JAOASJ010000108.1 GCA_030158725.1 Bacteroidia bacterium | reverse complement strand
AACTATTTTCCCCATCCTGCAGCATTTTTCGAAAAACTTTCGTCTATACTAATAAGAAGAGTTCTTCTTGTTTCGGTTTACTATACTTATAAATTCTATTCTTATGTCTAATTCATCAATTTCCGCCCGTGTTTCTCTTAAATCAATCTCAATAATTTTAAATTTCGCCTTAATCTTATTGTTTTTTTCGGCCTGTAATCTTTCTTCTTCTAATGAACCTAAGAAATCGGCTAATAAACTGAGCTCATTTGCCCATATATTGCCCCTTTCAATTCAAGAGAAAAATAGTCATTTAATTGACTATCAAAAAAATAAAATTGAAAAATCTTCAACAAAAAAATACAAAGATTCAACAGATTTGATTGAATTGGCCCTTGAAGACCAGTCAAAACCCATCATGACTTTTGTGCAATACTCTTACTGAGGGTATTCTATTCTCTTGCCTATAGGTAAAATTTTCACCTCAATGAAAATTTTACCTTAAATTCTAAAAATCCTTTCTTTAAAAATTCCGTATTTTTACACCAAAATTTTTTAAATGCTAAAGAATATTGCTGTATTTGGTGCTACTGGTTTCCATGGACTTCCTGTCGTTCATGCACTCTTGAAAGCAGGTTTTAATGTTTCTGTTCTAAGTAAGGATATTGATAAAGAAAAAGAACTCTTGCCTGCTGAAGTAAATATTCAAGAAGGTAATTGGATGTACCACCACGATCTGAAAAGATTCTTAGCTACCCAAGATGCAGTGTATTGTAGTTTGAGTGTCGACCAGCACGAATTGCCAGACGACAACCATTCTGAAACCAATGGCCTTAGAGAAATTATCAATGTTTCTCTTGAATGTGGAATTAGACGCATTGCCTATATGTCTTCCATTTTGCAATACAATCAAGTGGAAAGCGATGATTTATGGTGGGTATTTCAGGTGAAAAAAGATGCCGTGAATTATATCCGCGATTGCGGTATTCCTCATACAATATTTTATCCTAGTACTTTTATGGAGTGCTTTGAGTCTACGTACAGAAAAGGTAAATTTATCCGCTTACATGGTAGGTCCAATTTCCCGGTTTACTTTATAAGCGATAAAGACTATGCCCGCATGGTGGCCAAATCATTTCAAGTTTTGGGAACCGACGACCGCGAATATTTTATGCAAGGCAACGATTGCTACAATATGCAAGAAGCTGCTCAATTAATTATAAAACACAGCAGTTCAGAAAAATTGAAGTTGAAAATCATTCCAGATTTGCTGCTGAAATTCTATGCACTTTTCGATATCCGTTGGAAATTCAAATCGGAATTGGCAAATGCATTAAACAACAACAACGAACTTTATATATCAGAAGATACCAATAAAGAATTAGGGAGGCCAGAAATCAGTTTTACCAGCTTCGCTAAACAATCAAAATAATTCTATGTTTCCGCGCTTGTCCTTATTTGTTTCAAGTATTCTGCAAAACAGAAAGCAGAAAAAAGACTTCTTGAAAATAGAAAGTTTCCTTCGCAATGAGCAAAAATCAATTGATTTTTTGCCATTAATTGCTGAACCTAAAAAAGGTACGCTTATTGTAAAATGCGACGATATAGGCGATTTCTTATTGTGGCAGCAAGTGATTCCGTTCATTAAAGCAAATGCTGACGGACCAATTACTTTTGTTGGCAATTCAGTTATTCAACCACTTATAGAAGCTTGGTTTGATTTTGCAGACCATTACATTTGGATTAAAAAATCGAAATGGGATGATGACAATTACCGAATGGAGATTTATAAACAGCTCCGTTTGATCAATGCAAAAGTTGCCTTCACGCCTTTGTTTACAAGACATTTTAGAATGGACGATTTAATGGTATATGCCAGCAACGCGGAAACCCGCTTTGCTTGGGACCGCTGCCACCATCCATATTTTCCTCAAATGTCAGCATCCGATTCTTTAATTACCAATCCGATTAAAAGCAAGGATGTTTTAAAATTGGAATACCTCAGACACATTGAGTTTATTGAGAGAATATACAATATTGAAATCCCACATGAGGTAAAACCTTTGTTTCCAAATTTTACCAAATACAAAACCCTGATAGTTTTTCCAGCAGCCAATACCAAAAGCCGTTGGTGGAATTTTAAGAAATATGCCCAAACCATTAAGGCTGTTTCTCCTTTGTTTGATAAAGTTTTTTTAATGGGCGGACCAAATGCTGTTGAATACGCCAAACAAATTGAGCAAGCTGCCAAAGAACCAAAATTAAGCAATATGGTAAACCAAACAGAGCTTACTGAATTGATGGCATTTATCGGAGAGGCCTCTGTTTTGTTATGTCCAGATACATCTGCTATGCATTTTTCTATGCTGACAGCAACCAATACCGTTGTGCTAAGCAATGGCAACAATTGGCAACGCTTCGCCAATTATCAACCGTATGTTCAAAGTAAATTTAAAATAGTTTTTCCAAGCTATTTCAAGCCTGAACCCAATAAGGTAAAACTCAATTACAGTGGTGCGGAAATTCAAGCAATTACCGTTTCACAAGTTGTAGAAGCTATAAAAGAATGTGTGCCGAATTAACGGGCAAAAGGCAATGCCGATAATGGAGTTGATTCGCCTGCTAAAAATTTATAGTGCCCAACGACCGCTATCATAGCCGCATTGTCAGTGCAATATTCGAATTTTGGGATAAAAGCTTTCCATCCATTTTTTGCTGCAAGTTTTTCAAATTCTTTGCGCAATAATTTATTGGCTGATACGCCTCCTGCAATTCCAATTTCTTTTACATCTGCTTCTTTAACCGCTTTTTCAAATTTGTCCAATAAGGTTTTCACAATAGTATAACGCATCGATGCACAAATGTCATTTAAGTTTTTGGCAATAAAATCAGGGTCTTCTTTAACCCCTTTTTGAAGGAAGTACAACAAAGATGTTTTTAAGCCACTAAAGCTGTAACCATATCCTTCAATACGTGCGATGGGGAATTGGTAAGCCAAAGGATTCCCAAGTTCTGCATATTGGTCAATCAACGGTCCTCCAGGATAAGGAAGTCCCAACATTTTTGCGGTCTTGTCAAAGGCTTCTCCCGCTGCATCATCTATCGTTGAGCCAATAATTTCCATGTCTAATGGCGCTTTTACTTTGATGATTTGGGTATGACCTCCACTAACCAACAAACATAAAAAAGGAAAATTAGGCATGCTTTCATTTAAGTAATGCGCTGCCACATGGGCTTGTAAATGGTTGACGCCAATGCTTGGAATATTCAATGCCATGCACATACCTTTGGTAAAATGACCACCAACCAACAAAGAGCCCATTAATCCTGGACCTTGTGTGTAAGCAATACCATCCAAATCTTTCGCTTCTATGCCCGCTTCTTTTAGTGCTTTTTTCACTACCGGAAGTATGTGTTGTTGGTGGGCTCTGCCAGCCAATTCTGGTATGACACCGCCATATTCTTTATGAATTTCTTGACTGGATACAATATTGGCAAGTATTTTGCAATTTCTAATCACAGCGGCAGCGGTATCATCGCATGATGATTCAATGGCTAGAAGTGTTATAGTGTCTTGTTTTTCTGTCATCCTGTGTATAGACTTCTTTGTGCGATTTGTATCTTTGCCCTAAGCCTAAAATATTGTTTACAAAGATATCCAAAATAGCGCGATTAATTCTTCTGATTTTGTTTTTCACAATCGGATTGCTCTATGTTGTTTTTCGAAGTAAACCAGTACAAACTTGGTTGACCCAAGAAATCACCACTTATTTGTCAAAAGAGCTAGGCACTAAGGTGCGTATAGGCGCAGTTGATATCGATTTTTTCAAAACAGCTGTTCTTGAAAATATTTACATGGAAGACCAAAAAGGGGATACCATGTTTTATTTCAGAAAACTAAAGATTGATTACCACACCTACGACAAGGAAAAAAGAATCATCAAATTGAATTACCTCGGCCTTGAAGGTGGGAAGATTTTATTCGGTGAGCACAAAGGCGAAACTGTTGGTAACTATGAGTTCTTAATCGATTATTTTGATGGAGGTCCCCGCGACCCGAATAAACCTAAAATTATTTGGACGGTTTACAGTGCATCTGTATCGCTTGAAAATATGCGCTTCGATTATTTTAGTCGAAACGATGAGAAACCAGATTTCATGGATTTTGATTACAACGAAATGAGTTGGAAAAACATCAATGGAAGCATATCTGATTTTTATTTAATTGACGATTCCCTGCATTTCCAAACCCAGCATTTAGACGCCATCGAAAAATGTGGTTTTGTGCTTACACACCTTTCCGCTGATACCAAGATACACGCCAAAGGAATTGAATTTACCGAAATGGTGCTGCAAACACCTTACAGCAATTTGAAAGATAAATTCATCATGCAAACCCGCAATTGGAAAGACTACAACGATTTCAACGACAATGTCGTAATGAAGGCCCGCCTTCTGGATTCTGATGTTGACACCCGCGATTTGGCTTATTTCTCAAACAATTTAAAAGAATGGGAAACCTTAATCCATATCAGTGGTTCGGGTGAAGGACCATTAAGCCATATGAGGGGTAAGGATACAAAATTGAAATTGTATGGCAGTACGGAGTATGAAGGCGATTGGTCAATGACCGGTTTACCCGATTTTGAAAACACCATCTTAGATTTTGACGTGCGCAAGTTTGTAAGCAATTACGAGGATTTGGATGAAATTTCACTTAACAATATTCCCGAAAACTTTAAGTCTTTAGGAACCATTTCATACAAAGGGATGTTCTCTGGTTTCTTCAATGACTTTATCACTTTTGGAGAAATAAAAACAGATATAGGCGATTTTCAATCGGACATCAACATAAAGTATAAAGATGGTTTAGAAAAAGCCATTTACAGCGGAACCCTTAAAACAGATTTCTTTAGAATAAAAGCATTTATACCAGAGGCTCAAATTGATGAAATTGCTTTTGATGCCAATATCAAGGGAACAGGTTTGTCGCGCGACTCCTACCATATTTTGCTCGATGGAGCCATTCCTTCTTTGGTGTTTCAAAACCATACCTTCACCAATATTGTAGCCAAGGGTGAAATTAGTAGAGCCTACTTCACAGGAAATGCGACAATCAGGGATGAAGACTTGGACATGGATTTCGATGGGGAGTTTCGCAGTGATATAAAAATTCCTGAAGCCCACTTTAAAGCAACAGTAAACCATGCCAATCTTGCCAGCTTTGGTCTCGATTCAATTCCACAATTTGTAAAAGGCGTTTTTGTTCTCGATTTTACGGGTTATTCACTTGATGATGCGGAAGGCAGTATTACAGGAGAAGATGTATTTATAGAACGAAATGGTGTAAAGGTTTCCATTCCATACATCAATTTATCGGCTTATGAATACGACCAAATTAAGGAACTTCGTTTGCGCAGTGATTTAATTGATGCCTCCATCAAAGGGCAATTTAGACTGGAACTCTTAGATGTTTCAATTTTGCATATGTTGCACCAATTGATTCCAGCATATTTCTCTATGCCTCAAATGCAATTGCCAAATGAGGATTTTGTGTTTGACTTCGACTTGAAAAAGCCTTACGATTTAACTTCTTTGTACATGCCCCGTTTGCGCATAGAGCCATGCAAAGGGAAGGGGAATTACCGTTCATCTGATCAAGTCTTGGATTTTAACTTCAACAACAATCTTATTGCATACGATGATTATGAATTAAGGAATTTGAGATTGAATGCGTCTAAACGCAAGGGTAAAAATTTAAATATGCAAGTCGATATTGCACATTTTACCGATCAAGATTTTATAAAAGTCAACAACATTTTAATTAAGTCAAATGTATTTGACAACGTTATAGATTTTACCGTTGCGGGTGTTGATACAGGGTATAAAATTGGGTTGAACTCAATAGGACGAATATTGTTTAAAGAAGATTCAATTTATCTGCAAATGTCAGACATGCAATTGGCTGTTGCCGATATGATTTGGAAGCTTGATACCAATGCTGTTGGAACCCTAACTGATGGTAAATTCTTAATGGATAATTTTGCATTTAGGAGCAAAGACCAATTAATTTCAGTTGTTGGAGAATTGGGTGAATCAACCAACAACCGTATCGATTTTCAAGTTGGGGCCTTTGCTTTAAGCACAATAAATTATTTTACCAAAAGCAGCAGTTTGCCTCAACTCAACGGGGTTTCAAATGGCAAAGTTGTTTATACCAAAATTGATGGTCAGAACCGTTTTCAATCTGATTTAGACATCATTAATTTCGGGATAAATAAAGATACCATTGGCGATTTAAGTGTGTTCACCAGCAATAAACCGAACTCTAGCATCCAACATTTGCGTGTTTATGTCGACAATGGTTTGTTGGACTCAATGCGTATTGAAGGGGATATTGATTATAAAAGTAAAAACCAAAATTTAAAATTGTATGCGCACATCCCACCTACTGAACTTAGGGTCTTCGAGCCTTATTTGGAAGGTGTAATGAGCAATATGAAAGGTCAGTTTTACACCAAAGACAGCTTGTCAATTTCAGGTTCTTTTTCAGATCCAGTTGTAGAAGGGGAGGTCTTAGTTAAAAATGCTGAGGTCTTAATAGACTTTTTAAAAGTGCCAATTCGTTTCTCTGCTAAAGTAGTAAGTGCAAAGGACCGTATCAGTGTATCTCCATTTACAATTCTGGATGATAAAAGGAACGTTGGAAAAGCAAAAGCTTTTGTGTTTCACAAGTCATTCAGCGATTTTAGTTTGAATTTGAACTTGTATGAGCTAAACAAGTTTCATGTACTAAACACCGGTCCAGCAGACAACGACCTGTTTTACGGTCAGGCCTACGCCAATGGCAATGCAACACTCGTTGGTCCTTTTGAAAATTTGGATATCCGTGTAAATGCTAAAACCACCGCAGGAACAAAGTTTTATTTGCCAATTAGCGAAGGCGACGCAAGCGGCTTACCTAGTTATATTCATTTTAAAACAGCTAAAAAGAAAGTAAAGTCAAGCGATGAAGAAATGCCAATACACTCTTTGGCTATGGACATTGAAGCTACCAATGATGCCGATGTTGAAATTATCTTCGATGAAATATTAGGGGATAAAATTACAGGCTCTGGTCATGGAAACTTGAAAATGGAAATGAACAAAAGTGGTGACTTCTATATGTTTGGGAACTATACCGTTGACCGTGGACGTTACCTTTTCACTGCGTTCGATTTATACAATAAGCCATTCAATATCCGTCCAGGAGGAACCATTACTTGGTATGGTGATCCTTTAGATGCTAAATTGAATTTGGTGGCTTACAATTCTGAAATCACCGATCCTTCACCTTTGTTGTCTGCGGTTTCTTTAAATGCCAATCTCAGTGGATCAAATGCCACAGTGCAAGCGATAACAGCAGAAAGTGAGTTGTATTTAAAAGGAAATTTATTCTCACCAGAGATTAGTTTTGGTTTGAATTTTCCAAAGCTTCAAACAGAGGCGGGCAATTTTACCAGTGCTTTATCGCCGGTGATTAGCCGTATAAAATCTGATAAGGAAGAAGTGAGCCGTCAGGTGTTTAGTTTGTTGTTGATGAAGAAGTTCTTGCCTCCAACTTTTGCTCAAGCCGATCAAGGTTTAAGCAATGCCGGTTCAACAGCATTGTCTTCAGCTGGTACCGATTTGTTGTCATCTCAGTTGAGTAACTGGTTGAATAAAATTGACCCCAACTGGAAAGTGAATGTGATATACAAAAATGGAAGTATCACTTTGCCTCCAGAATATGGATTGAAACTGAGCAGCCGTTTCTTAAATGATAAATTGATGGTGGATGGTAGCTTTAGTAATTACAGCACCATTCCTAATATTAATTTAGAATACAAGGTGACTAAAAAAGGCAATATCAAAATTAAAGCCTATACCCGTTCAAGTTTTAACCAAGTGAACACAACATCGCTGAGTACGCCAATCACAACAAATGGTTTGGGTATAGTTTATACCAAAGAATTCAACGTCATCCGTTGGTTCAAATGGTTGAAACGCAAAAAGAAAAAGAACAAAAGTACGCCAGCTAATTAAGTCTAGAGTAGTTGAGTTTTATTTTTTATTTTGGTCTTTAAATGCTTTGTTCTTTTTGTTAAAACCATTGAAGATTACATAAAAGCCATAGAAAACTAAAGCGGTTACAACTATTTCTGATATGATTAGAGTGGTTTTGAAACTCTGAACAGAGACCACGTTTTTTAAAGTATCTTGCATATTAATTTGTTTCTGAATAACTGTCGTTTTGAGGGTCTTTGGGTGGTGTTCTTAGTACTTTGATAAAGTAATACAAAGTCATGAAGGTAATAACGGCAAACGATGCCACCATGGTTATAAGTGCACTAGTGTTCATGTTTTAATTGTTGATTAATGTTTTTCTGCGTTTTGATGCTAAGTGAACCATATAAGCGATGAGAATAAAGACTATGATTAAAAACGGTCTTGAAATGTTTTTAAACCACATGATTCTCTCTTTCTCTCTTTTGAATTCATTCAAACTAAAAGCTTCTGCAGTGTATTTCTTGTATAAATTGTCTTTTTCTCTCACTGCAAATATACCGGCTTTTTCTGCTTTGCTTAGTTTGTTTTCATTCATGATGTTTTGGCCAAAATAAATTTGAGAATCACCAAGATTCTTTAAATCATTGTTTCGGATTTCGAAAATCTGATCTTTTAAAGTTTGAGGATTACTTGCTTCTGCAATTTCTGTTTTAGTTGCTGTGTGGTTTATTGTTTTCCATATATCTGGCAAACTGGCAAAAAACACAAAAGCTAAAATAAGTGGGGTAACATATTTGATGACAAACTTATAAAAGTTAGGCACCTTAATGTCCGCACTTTCAGTTATTTCTCTCCATCCTTTGTCTATTCCAAATACCCAAGCAAATAATATGATTTCAATGAGGGCAAAAACCACCAATGAAACGGTACCTGCCCAATAATCGTATTCATCAAAAACCCCTTCGTTAAAGAATAAAACAGTAGGCAAACCTAGAATTAATACCACCAAACCGAATGACCATGCACCTTTTTGTCGCGACCATCCAAACTCGTCTTCTAAGAATCCCATCCAAGGGGTACCCATTGCCAAAGAGGAGGTAATACCAGCAAAGAATAGTAAGCCAAACCACATAACTCCAGCAATGATTGCCATTGTATCACCCCATTGCTGGAATAAATAAGGAAGTGTTTTAAAGCCTAAGCCCAAACCACCTGTTTTTGTCATTTCTACAACTTGGTCGACGCCCAAATAACCGACAGCAATTGGAATCAAGATTGAACTACCCAATACCACTTCAACAAATTCATTCATCCATCCTGCCGATTGTGAATTTAATGCGATATCGTCTTTCGAATTAACATAAGAAGCATAACAATGAATTGAGCCCATACCCAAAGACAAGGTGAAAAATATTTGTCCAGCTGCGGCCAACCATACTTTTGCATTCCAAATGGAACCAAAGTCAGGTGTCCAAAGATAATTCATACCCATGGTGCCATCATTTATTGCTGCGTGTTGTCCAGCCTTAAGAGTTATTCCTTTATAGGCTAAAAAGATTCCAAAAAGAATCAACAATGGCATACCAATCTTGGCTGTTTTTTCAACCCCAGCTGTAAGCCCTTTACTAAGTATCCATGTGTTTAAGAGTAAACAAAATAGCCAGAATACAATGGCTTCAATGCCAACACCTGATTGCAAATTTGAAACATCTATATAGGTGTTAAAGAAGTTGGCAACTGAACCTTGGTCCATTCCTTTAAATGTTCCAACTATCGAATGGTACATATACGATAAGGTCCAACTTTCTAAATAGCAATAATAGGCCGCAACTGCTACGTTGGTGAAAATGCCAAATACGCCTATGTATTTCCATAGTCGTTTTTTATCCATGCTGTCTAAAATGAATGGCGTAGAATGGTTGTTTGATTTTCCACCAAAACGGCCCATTGCCCATTCAACATAAAGCAATGGCACGCCCATTAAAATAAAACAGGTGATGTATGGAATAATAAATGCACCACCACCATTTTGTATCGCTTGTACTGGAAATCTTAAAAAATTTCCCAATCCCACTGCATTTCCTGCCATCGCAAGAATAAGTCCAACGCGCGACCCCCAAGATTCTTTATTTGCCATATAGGTGCAAAATGCTAAACTTTAGCGTAAAAAACAAGGTTCAAGCCAAAATACTCTGACTTGAACCTTCTTATTATTTAATAATGAATTATTTATTTGAAGTTAGGAGCAACAACTAGGTCTTTTCCTCCTGCACTATAATCGTAAAAACCACGACCAGATTTAACACCTAAATCACCCGCCGTTACCATATTGATTAACAATGGTGATGCTGCATATTTAGGATTTCCTAATCCGTCGTTTAACACATTCATAATGGCTAAGCAAACATCTAAGCCAATGAAATCGGCCAATTGCAATGGTCCCATTGGATGTGCCATGCCTAATTTCATAACTGTATCAATTTCTTCTACGCCTGCAACGCCTTCGTTTAATGTAATAATGGCTTCGTTAATCATTGGCATTAAAATTCTATTGGCAACAAATCCTGGGTAATCGTTTACCAAGGTTGGAACTTTTCCAATGGTTTTACTTAAATTCATGATGGTTTCAGTTACTTCTTTTGAAGTTTTGTAACCATTGATGATTTCAACCAATTTCATTACCGGTACCGGATTCATAAAGTGCATTCCGATAACTTTATCTGGTCTGCTGGTAACAGCTGCTATTTTGGTAATACTGATTGAAGAAGTATTTGAAGACAATATGCAATGTGCTGGTGCTGCTGCATCAATGTCTTTGAAGATTTGTAATTTGATGCCTACGTTTTCTGTAGCTGCTTCAATGACTAAATCTGCATTTGAAACGCCTTTAGATAATTCTGTACTGCTGTTGATATTAGCAATTGCTTGGTTCTTTTGCTCCTCAGTGATTAATTGCTTGCTCACTTGACGGTCTAAATTAGATGCAATTTTTTGCAATGCTTTTTGAAGCGCTGCTTCGTTGATATCGATTAATTGTACATTAAATCCCGCTAGGGCAAATACGTGGGCAATACCGTTTCCCATAGTGCCACAACCAATTACAGAAATATTTTTCATGCTTTTTTGACTTGAATTATTATGTGGCAATATTACTATTTTAATTTAGGAATTAGAAATCAAACTTCAAGCAAAATCAAACCCCATAACTGCATTTTACGCATTTAAGGTTTTCTTGTAAACCTCTAAACATCGCTTTCTCGCAAAGTCATGGTCTACTATAGGTCTAGGATATTCTAATGTGTTAAGCTCTGGAATCCATTTTTTGATGTAAACCAATTTTGGGTCAAACCTTTCCGTTTGTAACTTGGGACTGAATATTCTAAAATACGGTGCTGCATCTACGCCTGATCCTGCAGCCCATTGCCAACCGCCATTGTTGCTGGCCAATTCAAAGTCGAGAAGTTTTTCAGCAAAATATGCTTCACCCCAACGCCAGTCGATTAACAAATGTTTGCATAAAAAACTTGCTACCACCATGCGAACCCTATTGTGCATAAATCCGGTTTCATTTAATTCCCTCATGCCAGCATCTACTATAGGATATCCTGTTTTGCCTTCACACCATGCTTTGAATTCTTCTGTGTTATTTCGCCACTCAATACGGTCGTATATTGGTTTGAATGCGCCTGTCATTGCGTGCGGGAAATGGGCCATGATTTGAATGTAAAAATCTCTCCATATCAATTCATTCAACCAAGTTTCACTCAGTGACCTTGCCTTATTAGCTTTTTCTCTTATTGAAATGGTTCCAAATCGGAAGTGCAAACTCAATCTACTCGTTGCATCCAAGGCCGGAAAGTTTCTGGTGTCGGCATAGTTTTTTATTAGGCTTGAATTAACGGTATTGCTTGGAAAAGAAATATTGCTACTTTCGAATCCTAATGAAGATAAACTAGGTATTTCGAATTTTACATTTTGTATGAATTTGTTGTAGAACTCAGCACAAGGGTGGGCTTTAAATGTGTCCTCTTTAATTAGACTTTTCCATTTGCGTGAATAAGGTGTGTAAACGGTATATGGTTTTCCGTCGTCTTTTAACACTTCGGTATAATCAAAAATACAATGGTCTTTGAAAGTCTTAAATTCTATGCCTTTTTCCTTAAGTAGACTTTCAATTGCGTTGTCTCTTTCCTTTGCGTAGGGTTCGTAATCTATATTTGTAAATACAGTATCTATCGAATATTCTTTACTTAGTTTTTCCCAAACTTCCTTTGGTTTGCCATGCAATACCAATAAGTCAGAATGCATAGAATTCAATTCTGCTTTTAAACTTTGAAGTGTTTTATGGATGAATTCAACTCTAGCATCTTGTTTATTGCTAAGCTTTTCTAATATTTCAGAATCGAAAATAAATATTGGTAATACATTGTGTTTGCCTTGCAGTGCTTGCGATAATGCCGCATTGTCCTCCAAACGCAAATCTCTGCGCAGCCAAATAATATTGATTTTATCCATGTTGTAATAAATCCTTTATCGCAATTTCGCTACTTGTGTAGCTGAATTTAAATCCTAAATCTTGAACCTTTTTTGAAGAAATGTTTTGGTCACACAACAAAAGTTCGTGTCTCTCTTTGCCGAAAATCAGGCGCAGCATAAATACAGGGATATTGGGCAATAGAATAGGACGGTGTATACATTTAGCAGTTTGATGGCTGATGGTTTCAATCGATTCAGGATTTGGTGCCACACCATTGAAGGTTCCTGAGATTTTATTTTCAAATAGAAAAATAAACAAGTCGCATAAGTCGTCTATATGTATCCAACTGCACTTTTGTTTGCCACTTCCCGGGATTGCACCTGCGAAAAACTTCATTGGTGCTATCAACTTGTTTAAAAAGCCTCCTTTGTTTGATAATACGATGCCGATGCGCACTATGGCTAGGTTTGTGGCTTGTGTGGTAAATTGTTGTGCTGCTTTTTCCCAGCTGTCTACCAAGTCGGAAATAAATCCAGTCCCTGATGTTGAATCTTCATTCAATTCATTTAAACAAATGTTTGGATAGTAACCACTAGCAGATGCTGAAATAAAGCTTGGTATTACTACGTTTTGCTTTGAGAAGTTTTCCTTCAAGAATTCAATAGGTTTAATTCTACTTTCAGTTAGTATCTGCTTGCGTTTGTCGGTAAAATTTTCGTCAAAAATACCCGCTCCACAAAAGTTGTAACAGGCTGAAAATCTATTCAAGTCTATATCAGGAAAAATGCCTTTTTCAGGGTCCCAAAATAGGGTATCTGTACCATTACATTTATTTTTTTGTGTGGAAAGAAGAACAATTTGGTAATTTTTTTGTTTAAACTTTTTAATTAGATTTGAACCAATTAAACCACTCGCACCAGCTAGTAATATTTCAGACATAATTTTAGAACAAACCTACAACTTATAAGTTTTGTAAAAATGAAAAAGGGAAAAAAAGATTTCAGGAACAAATTGTTTATCAAGGATCTCGAAAACATTAGTGGTATTAAAGCCCACACCATTCGTATTTGGGAACAACGCTACAAAATATTTGAACCACACAGGACCGATACTGGCATACGTTATTATGATGAAGACCAATTGCGTTTGATTTTGAATATTTCAATTTTGAACAACAATGGCTACAAGATTTCTAAGATTGCAGAAATGGGGCTTGACGAAATTCGTGAGAAGTGCCAACAACTTTCAGAGAACAGATCTAAATACGACGGACAAATTCAAGCGCTAATCAGCACCATGATGATGTTTGATGAAAAGGAGTTTAACAAAATCCTTTCCATCAATATTTTGAAATTGGGTTTGGAAGATACCATGACGCAAATTGTGTTTCCATTTATGGAGCAAATTGGTTTGCTTTGGTTGTCGGGTTCAATTCACCCTGCCCACGAGCATTTTATTTCCAACTTAATAAGACAGCGTTTGTTTGTTGCCATTGATAATTTATCGGTACGTCCTTCAAATGATTCGAAGAAGTTCTTAGTGTTTGTGCCAACAGGTGAGTCGCACGACTTGAGTATATTGTTTGCCAATTATGTTTTACGTTCTCGCGGGCACGAGGTAATTTACCTTGGTTCACAAACGCCTTTCGAAGATCTTTATAAAATATTTGATATCCGTAAACCTGATTTTATCTTTAGTATTATCACTTCGCTGAATAGCAATGTAAGTGTCCAAACCTTCATAAATAATTTGGGTAAATATTGGAAAGACACCCAAATTCTGCTTTCAGGTTCTCAAGTTTCGAATAAAAAAGATTTGAAATTGGCGGATAACATCAGAATCTTTAACCATCCTGGTGAATTGGTTGAGTTTTTAGTTGAAATCAAAGAAAGTCTCAAATACAAAAATTCAATTAAGAGTTTCTCGCAACAGAATAACAACAGCAACATGGGATTCTAATGCTGAAGTTTGAAAATCTAAATATTTATACCAAAGATAAAACTTTGGTAAAGAATGTTTCTTTTTCAATAGAAAGAGGAGAGATATTGTCATTGGTTGGTGAGTCAGGCAGCGGAAAATCGCTTACTTGTCTTTCTGTATTATCGATATTGGCAGAACAATTATCTGTTTCAGGTTCCATTTTCTTTACCGATAGAAATGGACATGCTGAAAGGATAGACAACATGAGCCACAAAAAAAGGAAAGAATACGCTCTGAAGAAGATTGCCTATGTTTTTCAGGAGCCTCTTACTGCGCTCAATCCTGTGCAAACTTGCGGCCAACAATTGAAAGAAAATATTGAATTGTGTGGTCTAAAACGCAAAAATGAAATAGATGCAAGGGCTTGTGAGTTGCTTGCTGCTGTGGAGCTAAACGATTTTCAAAGGGTTTTAAATTCATTTCCTTTTCAACTCTCTGGAGGACAAAGACAAAGGGTGATGATTGCAATGGCCATGGCAGGTGACCCAGATTTAATCATTGCAGATGAACCTACAACGGCTTTAGATGTGCTTTTACAAGATGAGATTTTAGGTCTTCTCAAAAAGCTTTGTATAGAAAATAAACGCAGCATGCTTTTAGTTTCTCACGATATTGATGCTGTCGCAAAATTCTCTGACCGCATTGCAGTTATGTACAAAGGTGAAATAGTGGAAATAGGCCAGACCAACTCGATTATTCAATCGCCTCAACATATATACACCAAGGCTTTGCTGGCTTGTAAGCCTAAGCCCCAAAACAAAGGTTTTTATTTGCAAACCTTGAATGATAGCCTCGATAATCCCGACTTCAAAGCAACTGCCATTCCTCAAGAATCACATTCAGATGAGACTCTAGGAAGCATGACACATTTGGTGAAAGACTATAAAGACGGGTCCAAAGTATACCGCGCACTTAACGATTTAAGTTTCGAAATTAAAAAAGGAGCCAGTGTCGGTTTGATAGGTGAATCAGGTTCTGGAAAAAGTACCATTTCAAAATTAATGGTCAAACTTGAGAAATTAGACAGCGGAAGCATAGAGTTTGATTTTAAAAACAACAAACCATTAAGTTCTAATATACAAATGATTTTTCAAGATCCATTTGCTGCATTGAATCCTGCTCTTAAAGTAGGTTCTATGTTGGAAGAAGTCTTGAATAAACATCAATCCGAATTGGGCAAATTAGAAAAGGAACAATCGCTTAATAATTTGCTAATCAAAGTGGGCTTGACCCCTGAAGATGCGAATAAGTATCCCAATGAATTTAGCGGAGGACAAAGACAGAGATTGTGTATTGCACGCGCATTGGCTGCCAAGCCGGTTTTGTTGATATGCGATGAGTCTACATCTGCCCTCGATTTGTCTGTTCAAGCCCAAATATTGAATTTGTTGAAAGAGTTGCAAGTGACAGAAAATTTAAGTATATTAATGATCACCCACTCAATGGCCGTAGCCGCTTGGTTTTGTCAATATTTAGTCTTGCTGAAAAACGGTGAAATTGTTGAACAAGGTCCGAGTAGGCATTTAATTGAAAATTCAACGAACGCCTATACCAAGGCCTTACTTGCTCATACTTAGAACTAATCAATTTATGTTTTTTCTTTTAGTTTTTCATGTTTGTAAAACATGGAAAGCATAAATGCTATTATTTCATCACTTTATCTTAAGTTAAACCTATTAAAATTAAGTTATCTTTGCACAGATAATGGCAAAAAAGAAACTGAAGACACATAGGTTGGAAAGCGAAATATTAAAGGTTCTTACCGAAAATCAAGGTAAAATACTGAACCACAAACAAATATTTTCGAGATTAGAATCTAGCGACTTGCCTAAGAGTGCAGAAGATATTTTGCCCATATTGTTGGAGTTAACAGCCAATAATAAAATTGGCCGCAAAGACACCTATAAGTTTTACAAACACAGTCCACGAAAAACCGTTCAAGGTCAAATTGATATTACCCGAAATGGAAGGGTGTTTTTGAAAGTTGAGGGTGTGGAAGATGACTATGTTGTAAAGGATTCTCTAATCAACTTATTGCCATTTGATATTGTAGAAGCTGAAGTTTCCCAAGCCAATAAAAAGAAACTTACGGCCGATGTTCTCAGTCTTGTGTCGCATAGCGATAGAATGTTTGCAGGTGTTTTGTTTTTAAAACAAAATGCTTGGTTAATTCAAGCCGACAATACCCGTTTTCAAACACCTTTTTCTGTTGAACCTTCACCTTTATTCAAAGCAGGCAATAAAGTTTTGTTTAAAATAAAAGAGTTTAGCCGCAACAAACATTATCCAACCGCTCAGGTTTCTGAGATATTGGGTAAGCCAGGTGAGCACAAAACAGAAATGCACGCCATTCTCGCTGAATTTGGTTTGCCCGAAGCCTTCAGTCCCGAAGTGCAATTGGCCTCCGATTCTGTAACGGAAGAAATAACAGCCAAAGATTTAAAAGGTAGGGAAGATTTTAGAAAAGTCTTAACTTTTACTATAGATCCAGATACAGCCAAAGATTTTGATGATGCCATTTCATATAGAAAATTGGATAATGGCAATTATGAAATTGGGGTTCACATTGCCGACGTAAGCCATTATGTTTTGCCCGATAGCGTTCTAGATCAAGAAGCCCTTAACCGCGCAACCTCTGTGTATCTAGTAGATAGGGTAGTGCCTATGTTGCCGTTTTCATTGTCTGATATTGTGTGTTCATTGGTGCCTAATAAAGATAGACTTACTTGTTCTGCGATTTTTGAAATCAACGACAGTTTTGAAGTTCTGAAGACCCGATTTGCCAAAACCGTTATTCATTCTGATAAGCGTTTTAGCTATGAAGAAGCACAAGAAATATTGAATGCAGGAGAAGGAATTCACCACGATGAATTGGAACATTTAAACCGATTTGCTAAACATTTGTCTAAGAAACGTTTTGCAGATGGCGCTATGAACTTTGAGTCGACTGAATATAAATTTGTTTTGGATGAAAATTTCAGACCAATTTCATTACAATTAAAGATTAGACAAGATACCAATAAGTTAATTGAAGAATTGATGTTATTGGCCAACCGCTCAGTAGCAGAATTTGTCTACGAGCAAAAACCTAGAAAGCCTTTTGTTTATAGAACCCACGACGAGCCGTCGGATTTGAGGTTGCAAGAATTGAAAAGGTTTGTAGCGCGATTTGGCTACAACATTGACATTGAAAATGAGAAAACCATTCGCCGATCTTTGAATAAATTATCAGATGATGTAGAAGGTAAGCCTGAACAAGATGTGATAAGAACCATGAGTATTCGAAGCATGGCAAAAGCGACTTATACCAGCAATAGACCAAGTCATTTTGGTTTGGCCTTTCAACACTACACCCACTTCACATCACCGATTAGAAGATACCCTGATGTCATTGTTCACCGATTGTTGTTTGCTTATTTAGAAGGAAAAACAATGGAACAAGCTTGTAATTGGAACATGGAAAAGCTTGATTTTGCTTGCAAACAAAGTTCTAAAATGGAAATTCAAGCTTCTGAAGCTGAGCGCGCATCTATTAAATACAAGCAAGCAGAGTGGATGGAACAACAAGTGGGTAAACAATTTAAAGGGGTTGTAAGCGGAATGGCTGATTTTGGTATATTTGTCGAAATCAAAGAATACAAATGTGAAGGAATGATTCGCTTAAGCAATATACCTGGTGACCATTATGAATTTGATAGTTATATGATGGCAGTAGTTGGCAATAGATCTCACCGTCAATTTAAAATGGGCGATGAAGTTGATGTCATAGTAAGTGCTGCCAGCAAAATTAAACGGACCATAGATTTGGAAATTATTTTAGAAACACAAAACCACAACCAACATGTCAGAAAACATCGTCGCTTCAGATAGTTTTGAAGAGTATTTAATCTCTCATCCATTTTTAGGGAAACCTGAGAATCTTTACAACCCAATGAATTATATCATGCAATTGGGCGGTAAAAGAATGCGTCCTAAATTGTTGTTGTTGGCATATCAAAGCATTTGCCAAGAACTAAATAAAGATGTGTATCAGTTGGCTTTGTCTATTGAAACTTTTCATAATTTCAGTCTATTACACGACGATATTATGGATAATGCGCCCATACGCAGAGGTAAAAAGACTGTGCATGAAGAATGGAATACTGCCACAGCGATATTAGCCGGTGATAATTTATTAATTAAATGCTATGATCTAATTCTTAAAACCGGTTTGCCCAACAAGGCTGAATTGTTAAATGAATTTACCATTATGGCCACACAAGTTTGTGAAGGTCAACAAATGGATATGAACTTGCCTACACAAGAGCTAATAACAGATGAAGAGTATCTTCAAATGATTCGTTTGAAAACCGCTGTGTTGCCAGCCTGCGCATTGAAAATGGGTGCTCTTGCAGCAAATGCCGATTTGGAAAGAGCAGATGTGTTTTATGATTTCGGATTAAACTTAGGTATGGCTTTCCAATTGCAAGACGATTATCTAGACACCTTTGGAAGCAGCGAGGAAACAGGAAAACAAGAGGGTGGGGATATCATTGAAAACAAAAGAACATTGTTGTATTTGCATGCACTTCGCACTTTAACGGGTGGCGACAAAGAAGAACTACAATATTGGTTTAATTCAAAGCCAGAAGATTCAAACAATAAAATTGAACGTGTTAGAGCTTTGTTCAAACAGGCTGAAAGCGATATATTCTTAACAGATCTTAAAGCTGATTTTGAAAGACATGCTTTAGAAAATATTGAAATAGCCTGCGACGGTTCAAGCAACAAAGCGCATATACTTGCTTTGTTTGATTTGCTGAAAACCAGAAAAGCATAATTGTAGTTTTTGTATCTATTATACGATTACTTCAGACCAATTAATATCTATATTTGCAGCCATATTAATTATGCAAAATACAGACTCTCAAATTAGAAATTTTCTCCTTACCGGTAAAATCGAAGGTTACAGTTACTTAATACTTTTGTTTGTGGCTATGCCATTAAAGTATTTGTTCGAAATGCCTCAAGCGGTTAAAATATTTGGTATGGTGCACGGTGTTTTATTTGTTTTGTTTATGTTAAGCATTGCAGCATTGTTAGGTTCTAAAAAGCTTAGCTTTAAAGGTGCATTTTCTGCGTTTTTCTTATCTCTAATTCCATTTGGAACTTTCTATTTGGGCAGACTAATTAAAAAGTAATTAAAAAACAAAAACCGTGAACGAATCCACGGTTTTATTTGAGATTAAATCAAGTGCGATTGACCTAAATGCCTGTTCCTGTATTTAAATAATAGGATGAATGAACGTGTGGGATGAAAACCTTTTCGAAAGGCTCCATGCATTCCACATCCATTAATCGAAGGATTTTATTGAGTTTTTGTATGCAAAGTGGTTTTAATATAACCCCTTTGATGCAAGAGTATAATTTTGCTTTTTCTATTTCTTTTTGAGAAATAGCAGAAGTAAATATGAAAGTTGGAATTGTCTCTGCACCTTTCAATTCGCGAAACTTATCTATAAAGTCCCAACCATTCATATTTGGCATATTTAAGTCAAATAAAATAAGATCGGGAAGATTCTCATTAATATTGATACAAAATTCTAGATGCTTTAAAGCACTGTATCCGTTATTGAATTTTTCAACGTCTTTGCTGAATTCAACTTTTTGCATGACTTTGTCGGCTAGGTAAATAGCAATCTCGTCATCATCAATTAACCAAATGCAATCTAACTTTTTCATATCTTTATTTGTGTAAGGTGGGATACAAATATAGAAGCATACCTGAAATTAAAAAGTGAGCAAAGCCCGGAGACCTATTTCTCTGCTCTTATATTTCTTTAAATCCGGTTTTTTGCCCTCGATTCGTGCTGTTTTTTTGAAAATAGGTATTTTTACTTGGTTTATTTTTCTTGAATTGTATCTTAGAGCTTAGTTATCAGTAAATTGACCTCTTGTTTTTTACATAATTAATAGTAAACAGATGCAAAAAAAAAGTCCCAACCTTTTAGTTAGGACCTTTTTAAGTATATTTATTTTGATTAATGATCGTGTCCGCCAGCGCCATGTACATGACCATGAGACAACTCTTCAGCAGTAGCTTCACGCACTGATAAGATATTTCCTTTGAAGTTTAATCCTTCGTCAGCCAATGGGTGGTTGAAATCGATTTCAACTGTTTCATCAGTAAAACTCAAGATTACACCATTCATAGGGTTGCCATTTTGATCTTGCATTGGAACCATGTTTCCAACTTGAACAATGTCCTGAGGTACACCTGGTCCAGAAAATACTTCTCTTGGAATGGTAACGATGTACTCATCATTTGATACACCGTAAGCATTTTCTGCTGTGATGTCAAATTCAAAACTATCGCCAGCTTTTAAATTGTCTAAACCTTTGTCAAAATGTGGCAAGGTTTGACCGATCCCATGTATAAAGACAAATGGGGTTTCTTCTGTTGCAGTGTCAACCACATCTCCGTTTTGAAGGGTTAAGGTATACGTTAACGAAACCACCCTATTTTTTTCTATTTGCATATTAAAATATTTTGGGGCGCAATTTCATTCCAATATTTGTAAAAATGAAATTTATTTAACTAGGATATCCCCGTTTTCGATGAGTTCAGCCGCACATTAGTCTTTTCTCCTATTTTTAGCGTAATTTCGCACTTACTAGCACGCTATAAATATTGACATTTAAAGATTTTAATTTCGACATCAAACTTCAAGATAGTCTCGATTCTATTGGGTTTGAAAATCCAACACCTATCCAAGAACAAGCCATTCCTCTTATCCAAGAGGGCAACGATTTAATTGCCTGTGCCCAAACAGGTACGGGTAAAACGGCTGCCTTTGTTCTTCCGATAATAGATGCACTTTCCAAAAGTGAAGTTGAAACGACTTTTGCTTTAATTATTGTTCCTACAAGAGAATTGGCTTTGCAAATCGACCAAGCACTTGAGGGATTTGCCTATTTCACCGGCGTTAGCCATTTGGCCATATACGGTGGAAGCGATGGTCAAGTCTTCGCGAGAGAAAAAAAGGCCTTGGTAGAGGGAGCTAATATTATAGTTGCAACCCCTGGTCGATTAATGGCCCACTTGAATATGGGTTATGTAAAATTCAATGATATAAAATTCCTAGTACTCGATGAAGCCGACCGCATGTTGGATATGGGTTTTGTTGACGACATCGTAAAAATCACAACCTATATCCCAAGCAAAAGGCAAACCCTTATGTTTTCGGCCACCATGCCAGAAAAGATCAGATCCTTGGCGAAAAAGTTGTTAAATAATCCCAAAGAAATTAGTCTATCCGTTTCCAAACCAGCAGTAGGAGTTACCCAATTGGCTTATTTGGCTTACGACACACAGAAAAATAAACTGATTACCTATTTGCTTAAAAACAAATCGCACAGCAGTGTCATTGTGTTTGCTTCAACCAAGCAAAAAGTAAAGGATTTAGAACGCGACTTACTCAGAGCGCATTTTAAAATTGCCGCCATACACAGCGACCTTGATCAAGCAGAGCGCGAAGATGCATTAAGGCAATTTAGAAACAAACAGTTACAAGTTCTTGTGGCTACCGATATCCTTTCTCGTGGTATTGATATAGAAGATATTAGTTTGGTTATCAATTACGATGTGCCGCACGATCCGGAAGATTATATCCACCGTATTGGCAGAACGGCAAGGGCTGAAGCCAAAGGTATGGCCATTACTTTTATCAACGATTTCAACCAACATAAATTTGGAAACATTGAACAAATGATTGGTTACGAAATTGAGAAGGTGCCTATGCCAGATTTTTTAGGCAAAGGACCTGAGTATAATCCGTCTGCCAAACCAAAGCCATTTAATAAAAGCCCAAGTAAATTTCCTAATAAAAGGGTTTTTAAACCAAAAGGTCCAAGAAACAATGGACCCAATAACTCTAATCCTGAATCGAAATAGTTTAGCGGCTAATTTTTGAATACAGCCAATGGTTTTTAAGCGGACTTAAAAAGCTGTTTCTATATTCGCCCAGACTCTGAACATTGTTGTTGTAAAACGGCGTTTCTTCGTTTATTAGACCATCTTCAAACGCCTTTTGAATGTCGTTGTAATGAATGGTGCTCAAAGTTTCGTTTTTCAAGTAAGCCATTTTCATGCGCTCGAATAAACTTATTCCAAGTTGTTCGGAAATTGATTTTAAAAAGGCAACACTTTTGTCAATGCTGCAGCCACTCGCCGTGTTAAGTGATTCATCAACGGCCAAAACAATAAATTGATTTTGGATTATCTCGAAGGATGCTTTTAATTGGTTGTTGTGTGCGGTCCAATTCTCGCAAAAGCTACGGAAAAGAGGGGTAATAAGACTGATCTCTGTTTCGCTTAAAGCCCTTTCAGCTTGGTATATCCAGATTTTGCTTTCGTCTCTTAAATCTTGCATATTATTGGTGCAGTAATGAAATGATTTTATCTACTTCGCCTATCATGTCATTGATCTTGAATTTCAAATCTCTGTTGCCGCTTTGCTCTGTGTTTACACTATCTGCAATACGTTTGATTTTTAGTTTCAATTCCAATTCTTTTATACTGCTGTTTTGAATATCTATGATCTTTTTTAAACGCTCTACCTCTTTGTCTTTTTTGGATTGAGCCAACACAATTTCTTCATTCGCTTTTTTTAGGCGGATGATTTCCTGTTTAATCTCTTGAAGTCTTTGTGCTAAATGTTCCATTATTTTCTAATGATTGCGTTTAATTCTGATTCAAATGCTTGAATAAGCGAACCCATAATCGGATCAATGTCTGAGTCACTCATCGTTTTTTCATTGTCGTATAATTCTATGCTTATACTCATGGCCTTCTGATTGCTTTCTAAAGGTTTGCCTTCATAGATATCAAACACATTGCAAGACACAATCTTAGATCCGCCTTTTTTGTTAATAATGTTTTTAACCTGCTCAAATCTGGTTTCTTTAGAAAGAACCAAACTTAAGTCACGTCTTACCATTGGAAACTGTGGTATTGCTTTTAAAACGAAATTTTGTTTTTGCTTTAATAATTTTGTCCAATCGAATACGGCAAAAAACACTTTGTCTTTTATTCCGAATTTTTGCAACAATCCAGCTTCAACCTCTTCAATTTTATAGTCAAATGATTTTACATTAAATAGAGCCAATGTCTTTTCACATATTGATTTGATAAAGAAATAATCGACTGCATTTGACTTTTGCTCCCAACTCTCATTGGTTTTATTTCCTGAAGCTATAATGATAAGTTGGTCTTGCTCTTTGAATCCTTTTTCTTTGTTGTTGTATATTTTACCAAACTCAAAAAAGTGGGTGTTGTGTTGTTTTCTGTTTTTGTTGTAAGCTATTGATTCCAAAGCACCATACAACATTGTAGAACGCATCACGTTCATTTCCGCACTTAGAGGATTGCTAAGGTATACCAAACTTGATTTGTCATCATATAATTTATCTGAGCCTAATGAATTGTTCATTATCTCCATAAATCCATTTGATTTTAATAGCTCAGCAATTTTGATTTCGCCTTTTCTTTGTTTGTTGTCCGATTTGTAATTCAAAGACAATTGCAAGTTTCTCTGCAAAGGAATATGCTCAAATCCATAGATACGAATGAGTTCTTCGATAACATCTATTTCTCTTGTTACATCGCTTTTAAAGCGAGGGACTTCCAATTGATAGGCATTGTTTTGTTTGCTTAGAACTTTAATCCCTAATCCTTTTAATATGCTTTCAATTTTGGTTTCAGGAATTTCTATGCCGGTAATTTGTCTGATTTTTTCAGTGCGTAAATCAAACTTAAATGGTTCTAATACCGTTGGATATACATCGTAAATTTCACTTGCAACTGTTGCGCCAGCTAGTTCAGCCAAAAGGTTACATGCAAGTAAAACGGCAGGGATACACATTTCTGGGTCTGTGCCACGTTCAAATCTAAAACTTGAATCGGTGTTTAAAGCATGTTGCTTAGCTGCTTTTCTAACCACATCAGGAGAGAAATAAGCGCTTTCTATAAAAATAGATTTTGTTTCATTGTTAACCCCAGAATAGGCACCACCATATACACCCGCCATGCACATTGCTTCTTCTGAATTGTATATCATCAATTCATGACCATGCAGTGTTCTTTCAATTCCATCTAAGGTGGTAAATTTTTCTTTGTTGTTGCGTTTTACAACTATTTTCTGGCCTTTTATTTTGTCGTAGTCAAATGCATGCAGTGGTTGTCCCAATTCATGCAATACAAAATTAGTTACGTCAACCACATTGTTTATTGGTCTTAAACCAATGCTGTTCAAACGGGTCTTTAACCAATCTGGACTTTCTTTAACTTCTACATTTTCTAAAACAATACCACTGTAACGCGGACATGTTTCGTTTTCTTCAATCTCAATTTGAATACTTTTGCTTTGAGTGCCTTTCGGTAATTCTTTAGTTTGAAATTGTAAAGGAATGTCTAAAACGGTTGAAAGCTCTCTCGCCACACCTATGTGTGAAGCTGCATCGCCGCGGTTGGCAGTTAAGCCGATTTCAAAAACCACGTCACTTTCTACCTTGAAATAATCGCTTAATTTAGAACCTAATTCTAAATGTTCTGGAAGTATTAAAAGACCAGCGTGACTGGCGCCTAAACCGATTTCATCCTCTGCGCACAACATGCCTTCACTTTGCTCACCTCTTATTTTTGCTTTTTGAATGGTAAATGGTTCGCCTGCACTAGGTGTTATTAAAGTCCCAACAGGAGCAACAATGACTTTAATTCCTGCACTTACGTTAGGTGCACCGCAAACGATGTTTAGCAATGAACCTTGACCGATATCTACTGTCGTTAAATTTAATTTGTCTGCATTTGGGTGTTTTTCACAAGTTTTAACTTCTCCAACCACCAAGCCTCTTAGGCCTCCTTTTATGGAATCTACATATTCGTAATGTTCAACTTCTAAACCAGTTGCGGTTAAAATAGCTTCGATCTCTTCTGGAGTCTGGGTAAGCGGTATCAGGGTTTTAAGCCAGTTTAATGATATCTTCATCGGGTCTGCGAAGATAATAAATAAAAAAACAACTCAAGCAAGGGTTTAATGCACATCTTCTAACATCCAATTGTTCAGATAAATAATTGCTGATCTAGCGCATTTGTTCTTAAATTAAATTTATTGAACTTTGCAGAACTTAAAAACATGAAAGTTAAATACTCTATTCTGTTCTTTTTACTCGCTCTTGTGGTAGTTCTTGCACTAAAAAACCCTAAGCAAGAAGTGCCCAAATCAGTGCGTATAAGTAAAGAAGAATTGGGTAAGTTGTTGTTTTTCGAAAAGGCCTTGTCACTCGATTCAACAGTGTCTTGTTCGTCGTGCCATATACCTGCTTTTGCATTTTCAGATACCACTGCCTTAAGTGACGGCGTTCATGGAAAATTGGGTTTAAGAAATGCACCAGGTGTAATGAATTTACACGCCAATGAGCCTATGTTTTACGACGGTCGGGCAAAGGATTTAGCCGACCAAGTTCACTTTCCAATTCAAGACCCTAATGAAATGAATTTGGCCATGATTGAAGTTGTAAAACGTCTAAACAAAGACCCTAAATACAAAAACTTTTTTATTGCTTTGTTTCAAGCAGAGGCAAGTGCAGCAAATATAGCAGATGTTATTGCGGCCTACGAATTGACCCTTCAAACTTCCAACACGCCTTTTGATGCTTTCATGTCGGGCGATGAATCTGCAATTTCTGAGTCAGCAAAAAGGGGAAGGGAATTGTTTTTAAGTGATAGAGCAAAATGTTTCGATTGCCATTTTGGCCCTGATTTTACAGGTGATGAATTTAAAAATATTGGACTTTATGATGCCAAAGAATGGAACGATGTTGGACGATTTAAAATAAGCAATGACAGCAGTGATATAGGGAAGTTTAAAGTGCCAGGACTCAGAAATGTCGGGGTAACTGGACCTTATATGCACAACGGAAAATTCAAAACCTTGGAAGAAGTAATAGACTATTATTCTAACCCCTATCTAACGGTTAAAAATCCTGTTAATTTGGATGCCAGTTTGGTAAAGCCAATTAATTTTACAGTGCAGGAAAAAGCAGATCTACTAAGCTTTTTGAAATCCTTAACCGACAAGCAGTTTTTAAATCGCTAAGTAAAGCATACTTTTGCGTCTATACCTGATTATAAAATTAGGATTGAATTATTTTTATGCAAGTAAAAGATATTTGTAAGGCCATAGAATCCATAGCACCCTTGTTTTATCAAGAAGATTACGACAATGCGGGACTAATTATTGGCAATCCCGAGCAAGAAGTTACTCAAATTCTCCTTTGTTTGGATAGTACTGAAACAGTTATTGATGAAGCCATTTCCAAAGGATGCAACTTAGTTGTGGCCCATCATCCTCTGATTTTTAAAGGTTTGAAAAAAATCAATGGAAAAAACGACGTGGAACGCACCGTCATCAAAGCCATAGAGAATAAGATAGCAATTTATGCCGCCCATACCAATCTTGACAATGTCTTGAGCCAAGGCGTGAACCAAAAGTTTGCTCAAAAATTGGGCTTGAAAAATGTTAAGATTTTACAAGAAAAGTCCAATCAATTGGTGAAAATTGTTTTTTACACCCCAAGTGAAGCGCTTGAATCTTTAAAAGATGTGTTGTTTAGCGCAGGAGCAGGGCAAATTGGTCAATATTCAGAATGTAGTTTTGCCACCCAAGGACTTGGGACATTTAAGCCTGAAACAGGGGCTAATCCAGCTTTGGGGGAAATTGGTGTTCGCACCCAAGATAATGAATTTAAAGTAGAGGCAATAGCGCCAAGTTACATAGCCAATAAAGTGGTTTCAGAACTTAAAAAAGCCCATCCGTATGAGGAAATGGCCTATGAAATTATTCCTTTATCAAACCAAAATCAAGGAATAGGGGCAGGGGTGCTCGGAGAGTTGGAAATTGCCATGAACCCCAGCGATTTTTTAAATTTTGTTAAAAAAAGTTTAAATTTAGAGGTAATCAAGCACACAAGTTTTGACAAGGAAATAAAAAAAGTAGCACTTTGTGGGGGCTCGGGAAGCTTTTTGTTGAACAGTGCAATGCGTTCAAATGCAGATGTTTATATCACGGCAGATGTCAAGTACCACGAATTCTTTGATGCTATAGGAACCCTAATGTTTTGTGATATTGGGCACTATGAATCTGAAATTTCAACTTTGGAACTATTTTATGAGGAAATTCAAGATAAATTTCCTAATTTTGCGGTCCATTTTTGCGAAACATCCACAAACCCAATCCATTATCATAAGTAAACCATGGTAGATTTATCAATAGAAAAAAAACTAAAAGCCATTTGGGAACTCCAACAAATCGATTCTAAAATCGATCAGTTAAACCTTTTAAAAGGTGAGTTGCCAATGGAAGTAAGCGATCTTGAAGACGAGATTGTAGGTCTGCAAACCAGACAAGACAACATCAGAACTGAGATCAAGGCATACGAAATTGATATTACCGGTCACAAAGCCAATATCAAAGCTTCTGAAGAATTACAGAAAAAATACAAGAAACAACTTGAGTCTGTAAAGAACAACAGAGAGTTCGAAGCATTGAATAAAGAACTTGAAATTTCAGGTTTGGAAGTTCTTGCTGCTCAAAAAAGAATTAAAGAAGCTCAATTCCACATGGAAGCAAAAGAAGCATCTTTAGCAAACTTGCAAGAGCAAATCGAAAGCAGAAGAAAAGATCTTGAATTCAAACAAAAAGAACTTAACACCATTGTTAGCGATACTGAAGAAGAAGAAAACGAACTTTCAGGTCACAGAGCTACTCTAGACAAAGATGTTGATGAAAGATTAGCTAAAGCATACAAAAGAATCCGTAAAAATGTGAAAAACGGAATCGCGGTTGCTCCAATTATGAGAGGTAGCTGCGGAGGTTGTTTTGCTAAAATTCCACCACAAAGACAAAGTGATATCAAGCAACACTTCAAAATCATTGATTGTGAACATTGCGGAAGAATTTTGGTCGACAATGAAGTAACTGGAATTTATACTGAGAAACCAGTTGAAGAAGAAAAACCAAAACGCAGAGTTAGAACGCTAAAAACAGCGGCAAAATAATAACTCAGCGTATGCTTAATGCATCGATATTTAAAAAGAACATGTGCAAACGTGTTCTTTTTTTTTATGCTCTATTCTTTAGCCTCAATAACTGTGTTTTTTCTGCCACAGTTTTCAATGTTAATGAACAATGCTTAAAAGCTCAAAAATTAATATTCGAACTCAAGTTTGACGAGGCAGAAAAAATTCTTGTTTCCGAAGCCCAATTAAACAAAGAGAATATTGCTGTTCCTTGGCTTTCTGAATCCATCATATTTTTAAAGTTGTTTATTTCTGAAGATGCAGATCTTTACGAAAAGTCAAGCAAAACTTGGTCAAATTTAATTTCTCAAACCCAAAAGTATTCCTTTAACAATGCCTGGTACCGACACATTTTATCAGACATGTTTATACACCGTGCATTGATAAGGCTTAAATTCAATGAAACCTTTTCTGCAGGCTCCGATGTGCAAACCGCCTATAAGTACTTAAAAGAAAACAAAAAAATGTTTCCTTCCTTTTTGGCGGATAACAAGAACTATGGTTTGCTTTGTTGTGCTTTTAGTTCTGTGCCTTCAAAATACCAATGGCTGGCCAAAATTATTGGCTTTCAAGGTGACATGCAGACAGGGTTGAAAGAAATTGAATTGTACTTAAAAAGTGATCAAACCTATAAGGAGCATGCTTGCCTGAGATTAGAGGCGGCGTTTATTTACGGGATGATACAACACCATTTGAATAAAAATTCAAGTGTTGCTTGGACCACCATTGAGCCATTTACTAGAAACTATAAAGGTCATTTACTCGAAACTTATATGCGCGCTACCATCGCTGGATACAATGGGTTAAACGACGATATGATTGATATTCTAAAGAGTAAGCCAGCCTACTCAGTTGCATACCCTTTTTATTATATGGACTATATGTTGGGGTTGGCAAAAATGCGGAGACTTGATGCCGATGCCGATTTGTACTTTAAGATTTTCACCGTTAAATATAAAGGTAAGAACTATTTAAAATCTGCGTATAGAAATTTGTCTTGGTTATGCCAATTGAAAAATGATGAAAAAGGTGCTAAGACCTATTATTCTCTTGCCAGTAAAAAAGGGATTGCAGTTATTGAAGAAGACAAACAAGCAGAACGAGAAGCTCTTGAAAATTTAGTTTGGCCCGAGGATGTTTTAAAAGCCAGGTTGCTCTTTGATGGGAAATATTACGATTTGGCCTTGAAGACTTTGAAGGCAATTAATGAGAAAAAGTTAAGCCACATCCGTTTTAAGTTAGAAGTTGTCTATAGAAAAGCGAGAATTCACCATGAGCAAGGAAAACTTGAAGAGGCTATTCTTCTTTATAAAAGCACCATTGAACAAGGGGCTAAGCAAACTTATTATTATGCAGCTTATTCTGCACTTCAATTGGGGTATATTTATGAGAAGCAAAATAAATTAGACTTGGCTAAAACCTATTTCGAAAAAGCTAAAAATGATTTCTCTTCAAATAAAGAATATGCTAACAGCATAGAACAAAAAGCCAAAGCAGGTTTAAAAAGAATAGGCAAATAAAAAACGGATATTTCAATTAAGAAATACCCGTTCTTTTGTGTATGTGTGTTTTCAGGTTACTCTGCTTTGACCATTATGGTTTTGTATAAAATCTTGCTGTTGCTTAGTACATTCAGATAGTAGATTCCAGTATTTAAATTACTTAAACCTTCTAAGTGGATTTGTGCAT
Source organism: Bacteroidia bacterium (assembly GCA_030158725.1). Classification (GTDB taxonomy): domain Bacteria; phylum Bacteroidota; class Bacteroidia; order NS11-12g; family UBA955; genus JABMMZ01. The sequence continues at coordinate 1,453 of JAOASJ010000108.1, read as the reverse complement.
CAGTGCTAATCTCTTCAATAGTTATGGTTCTGTCTTCTACAATTTGTCCAAATTGATTCATTATTTGTATTTGATATGAACTCTTAACTCCGCGGTTAGATTGGATTTCAATGTTTATGTTTTCATTAAATGGATTTGGATACAAGGTGTATGTCGTATTTAAATCACATTCAAAGTTGTCTAAATTGAGCATCTGTTGTTTTTCACCTGCCGTTGTAATTGTATACCAACGGTAAATGGCATCAGGTTGAGCTTGTTTAACCAGTCTGAAGTTGTAAGTAGAAGGGTTGGCACTCATTATTTGATTGGCCTCAATTTTTGCAGTGTTAATCCAAGTCCTACCTCCGTCTAATGAATAGTCAATACCAAATTGTTTCACATTGACATCCGGCAACATCATCCATTTCAACTCAACTTCTTTACTTGTCAAGCATTTGCTTTGTATGAAGTCTGGTCCAGCAGCAAGTGATGTAAATACCTCAACTGTATCTAAATCTAAGCATCCAGTTGAAGGGTCTATTGTTTGCACAACAAAGTATGGTGCTCCAATTCTATTTCTGTAAGCATATGGATTGTCTACAGTTGAATCATTTAATGCATTTCCTTGAGTCCATGTTTTATTTACCGCGCCACAAGATAAACATTGACCTGTAGGACTTCCTCCTATAACAAATGAGTCTAAAGTGGTGCTAATGTCAGGACCAGCATCTGCAACAGGTGTTTCATTAATTGTAATGTATGAGGTGTCTTTAGCTCTACATCTTCCTGAAGATGCGGTAACTATTACTTGAATAGGTTTGAAGTTGTAGTCGTTTGCATTTGGTGCATAAGCCAACACAGCTGGACGAGAAGGTGTTCCATTGGTAGGCGATGAGAATACACCTTGTGCATTGTTGCTGCTCCATGAAATATTATCAATAGGATTGCTTGACGTGAAATTCATGGTCAAAGGGTCAAGTCTACATTGTACAACATTTGGTCCCATTGCTGCAGTGAATCCATTGGTAATTCTAATGGTATCTCTGGTTGCAATGCCACAACGGTCAACAAAGTCTAGGTAATAGTTTGCAGGAGCTGGGTTTAACAGCTTGTTAAAGCTTTTCTCGTTTTTAGTTGGTCCAAAGACATAGGCTTTGTTAATATGAGGGTTGTGGTTACTTTGACCTGAATAATCAGGGAATACTGGGGTGTTCGCTAACCTTGTATTTGAATAGGTATAAACCGATACGCCATTAATCCAAATGCTAACCCTTTTGTTCGCTGCAACTTTAAATTCTACGGTGGTAGCTCCTGTATAAGTGCCTAAATTCTGAACTGAAGTTGTTCCAAAGTATGCTGTCAACGTTGTGCCATTAAAGTACACAGAATGGGTCATATCATTGTTGAAACTTGAATTGGTTCTGGTGAATCCAGCATAAAACTGTTTTCCTGCTTGTGTGGTAACATCATACCT
>JAOASJ010000107.1 GCA_030158725.1 Bacteroidia bacterium | reverse complement strand
AGCCCCTATAGTAAGCCCCTAAAACTTCGACCTAATCCTCTCTTTCTTTGACTAATAGGCGTTTGATTGTTTGGTTAATGCCTGCAAAGATTCTTAATTGCACCTGTAAATCATTCACAGTAATATTCAAAACTAAAAGCAATTTCAAACCCTATTTATGTATAATCTAAAAAACAACATCTACTTCAAGATTGGTACCATCGTCTTAATTATCTTCTTGCTTTTAATCCCGACTTACATGATTAAGAATTTGGTCAATGAAAGGGAAAGTACACAAAACAATGCCATTCTTGAAGTGAGCTCTAAATGGGGAAATGAACAAACCATCTCTGGTCCCTATATCTCTATTCCATACCTTAAAAATGTTAAGGAAAAATCAAATTCAGGATATGCTGATAAAGTGGTGCAAATTAAGGAGTACCTGCATATTTTACCGACGCAATTAAACATCAATGGAAACATCAATCCTGAAAAACGATACAGAGGTATTTACGAAATCGTTGTTTACAATTCTAAAATAAATATTTCAGGCGCTTTTAATTCGCTTGACTTGTCTACTCTCGATATTCCCTTGCAAAATATTCAATTCAATAAAGCTGAGTTTGTTGTTGGAATAAATGATATGAGGGGAATAGAAGAACAAATAGATTTAACGTGGAACAAAGATAAAGTGTCTTTTAACCCTGGGGTTTCTTCTAATGACGTTGTGCAAAGTGGTATCAATGCTGGGGTTGCTATTAATCCTACGGATAGCAGCAGTTATAACTTCAATTTGACCCTCGATCTTAAAGGTAGCTCACGTTTATATTTTACACCAGTAGGAAAGGTGAGTAATATTAGCTTGACTTCAGAATGGCCAACGCCAAGTTTTAATGGGGCCTTTTTGCCCGATCAACACAAGGTGTCTGATAAAGGTTTTACTGCAAATTGGAAAGTCCTTCACTTGAATAGAAACTATCCCCAACAATGGACCAGTAACCAATACAATATTTCAAGTTCTGAATTTGGAATTGACTTGAAATTGCCCGTTGACAATTACCAGAAATCATACAGAACCATTCAATATGCCATTTTATTTATTGGCTTCACTTTCTTAGTGTTTTTCTTTATCGAGGTCTTGAATAAAGTTTTCATTCACCCGATTCAATACATATTAGTGGGTGTGGCTTTAATCGTTTTTTATACATTGTTGTTGTCCATATCTGAGCACCTAAAATACAATTTGGCCTTTATCGTCTCCGCCTTGTCGACCCTCTTGTTGATAGCAGGTTATGTGAAAGCAATTCTAAAATCGAATGCCCTCACAGGATTGATCAGTGGTATACTAACTGTTCTCTACACCTTTATTTTTGTCATCATTCAATTGGAAGATTACGCCCTATTAATCGGTAGCATTGGAATATTTATGATACTTGGTTTGGT
>JAOASJ010000106.1 GCA_030158725.1 Bacteroidia bacterium | reverse complement strand
CTGATAAACAATAAAACTCATAAGCCAAGCAAAGCCGCTCATGTAAAAGAATTGAACCAATGGCCATTTGATAGAGTGTGTCTCTCTGTAGGTTACAGCCAAGGTGCTGAAGCATTGCATAGCAAAGGCGTAAAATATTAAAAGCGATAAGACTGTTGCAACAGAATATAAGGGCTTGTTGTCTGAAACTCTTTTTTGAGAGGCCAAGACTGCACTTAATGTTTTTTCATCATCTGGGTCTCCAACACTATATATGGTCGCAATGGTGCCAACAAAGACTTCTCTAGCGGCAAAACTCGTAACCAAGGCTATGCCTATTTTCCAATCGTAACCCAATGGCTTAATTGCAGGCTCTATCGTTTTGCCCAATATACCTGCATAACTTACTTCCAAGCGCTCACTTTGGATTTTTAAAGCCTTGTCTTCGCCCGTATAAGTAGAATATTTTTGGTCTATGTCATTGAACTTGTTGCCTGGAGCATAGCTGGCAAGAAACCAAAGTACTATGCTTACCATTACAATTATTTTACCTGCGTTGAACACAAAATCGCCTGCCTTTGCTTTGATGGTAAACAAAACATTTTTCAAACGCGGTTTTCTGTAATCGGGTAACTCCAATATGAAAAAGCTTTTTTCTTTCTGTTTTAAAATCAATTTGAATAGGAAAGCAAACAATAAGGCTGCAACAAATCCGAGAAGATACATGCCCAGTAAAATGAGACCTCTTAAATCGACCCAGCTTTGATCCTTCTCTATAAACAATAAACTTAATAGTAAGGTATAGACAGGCAATCGCGCTGAACAACTCATTAATGGAGTAACAAGTATTGTAATCAAACGGTCTTTTTTGTTTTCAATATTTCGGCTAGCCATAATTGAAGGAATCGCACAAGCCATGCCCCCAATAAGTGGTACAACCGATTTTCCATTCAATCCAAATTTACGCATTAGCCTGTCGGTAATAAAGCTAACCCTAGTCATATACCCACTGTCTTCCAAAATGGCTAGTAAGGCAAATAAAATGATAATCTGGGGCAAGAAAACTATAACGCCTCCTATGCCTGGAATTACTCCATCACATAAAAGCGAACTAAGCATACCATGTGGGAGACTGTTTTTTAAATACTCTGAAACAAAAGCAAAACCCATTTCTATCCAATTCATTGGATATTCAGCAACTTTAAATATCAGTTGAAATAAGATAAATAAAGTTAAATAAAATACTAAGAATCCATAAATAGGATGCAGCAAAACAGAATCTATTCTTTGGGTAAAGTTTTTGTTCTTCTTGGCATCTTGTTCCAAACAACTGCTTAATATTTTGTCAATCTTATGGTATCTGGCAGTTGTTTCTGCAGAAATGTCTAATTCGTTTATCTTCGTTTGTTCAGGATCTTCTTCTTTTAGTTTCTGAATTTGATCTTGTAAAAAATGTCTGTAATTGCTAAAGAAATTTGAATCGCTTATTTCACCACCATCATAAAAGGTACTTTGATGGGCGGAGTCTACTTTAACTATCGCTTCTTTTAGCTTGGCTAAGCCTATTTCATTTCTAGCATTAACAGGGCAAACTATTACCCCCAAATGTTTAGAAAGTTCTGCAATGTCAATACTAATGCCTTTTTTAGCCGCTAAATCATTCATGTTTAGCGCCAATATCATGGGATATCCTAAGTCGGCAACTTGCGAATAAAGCAACAAATTGCGTGATAAATTCCCTGCATCAGCAACAAATACCACCAAGTCTATCGGAGCGTCTTTGGGGTCAATTAAAAATCCTACACTGATTAACTCATCTTCTCCTTTCGGATGTATACTATATGTACCAGGTAAATCTGTTATCGAGATTTTTTGCTTGTCAATATTGAAATACCCTGTTTTCTTTTCTATGGTTGTTCCAGGAAGATTGCTGATTTTTTGATGCAATCCTGTTAAGGCATTAAATAATGTAGTCTTACCTGAATTCGGATTTCCCGCTAAAACGATATGTTTAACCTTGCTATGACTCAATTTTTTTCAAGGTTATTTCTATCAATTTTGCTTCTTCTTTTCTTAAGGCCAAAATATAGCCATTGATATCAAATGCGATTGGGTCGCCTAAAGGAGCAGTATAAAGTCTTTTGATTTTATTGCCTTCAAAACAACCCATTTCTATTAGCTTATTCCTAAGGTCTGAAAATTCCACATGGTGAATCATGGCTGTATCTCCTTGCTTAAGCTCGCTCGCGTTCATTTTAAATAGGGGCGCAATTTAGAACTTTTCTAAATAATAACATTTAAAAATTATCGCTTTTTTTTATGACCCTCGACATGTTCTTACAACTTGTTCCGAAATGTATTAATAAGTATCTTCGCGGACCAAAATAAATGGATACAAATAGAATTACTGTAGCATACGGAGATGGCATAGGTCCCGAAATCATGAAAGCCACTCTGGAGATTCTTCAAGCTGCAGGGGCCAATTTAGAATACGATGTCATTGAAATAGGAGAGAAGGTTTACTTAGCTGGTAATACCGCTGGAATCTCTAATGAGAATTGGCATATTTTAGAAAAAAATAAGATTTTCCTTAAAGCACCTATCACCACGCCACAAGGTGGAGGTTACCAAAGTTTGAATGTGGCCATTCGCAAAACCTTAGGTCTGTATTCAAACGTTAGACCTTGTATCAGTTATGCGCCATATGTGAGAAGCAATTTTCCGAAAATGGATTTGGTTATTATTCGTGAAAATGAAGAGGACCTATATGCTGGAATAGAATACCAACAAACAGATGATGTTTTACAATGTCTTAAGTTGGTGTCAGTGCAAGGAACTGAAAAAATTATTCGCTATGCTTTTGAATATGCTATTGCAAACAACCGCAAGCATCTTACCTGCATGAGCAAAGACAATATTATGAAAATGACCGATGGTCTTTTTCATAAGACTTTCGACCGTATTGCAAAAGAATACCCTTCTATTACAACCGACCATTATATAATAGACATCGGTGCGGCCAAACTTGCCAGCGATCCAGAACGTTTTGATATGATAGTGACCATGAATCTTTATGGTGATATAATATCGGATATCGCAGCAGATGTTGCAGGTTCCGTTGGTTTAGGCGGTAGCAGCAATGTGGGAGAAAATTTTGCCATGTTTGAAGCCATTCACGGTTCTGCTCCTGATATTGCAGGAAAAGACATTGCAAATCCTAGTGGTTTGCTCAACGGTGCTTGCATGATGTTGGTGCAAATTGGCAAAGCAGATATCGCTGAGAAAATTCAAAATGCACTTCTAAAAACCTTAGAAGATGGTGTTCACACCGGCGATATGTACAAGGATGGAGTAAGTAAAGTAAAGGTTGGTACCCAAGCTTTTGCTCAAGCGGTTATTGAACGCTTAGGCCAATTGCCTGTTCAGTTCAAACCGGTACACCTCAACCACAATGCTAAACCTATCGTTATTAAATCGCCGATAGTACCTAAAACAGAAAAAGTATTGTTAGGGGTGGATTTGTTTCTAGACCAAGACAATAAAACTGCTGAAGAACTTGCGGCAATGTTAAACAGCCTTTCCAATACCCATTTAAAATTGGATAGAATTTCAAACCGTGGTGTTGTGGTTTATCCAAACGGTCATGCTTCTACATTTTGCACCAACCATTGGCGCTGCCGTTTTAAACAAATGGGGAGTGGTTTGACTTTTGAAAATGTATTGGAACTGCAAGCTCAAGTAATGTCGCTTAACTTAGATATCATTAAGACTGAAAACCTTTACCAAATCAATGGTAATTTAGCTTATTCAGTTAGTCAAGGTGAAAAATAGTTTTATCGACAATATTGCCAATGCATTTGTAATAGAGGCGGACCAAGACCGCGCAGATGCAATGTCTGCATATATGAAGAATAAATTTGTTTTCTTTGGAATACCGGCGCCGAGAAGAAAAGAAATTGTTCTCAACGAAATTAAGAATCTAAAGCTTAAGGATTCAAATGAACTGCATACTTTGTTGTTGGATTTATGGGATAAGCCAGAACGCGAATGGCACTATACCTCAATGATAGTCGCTGAAAGGTTCAAGAAACTTTGGAACCAAGAAAGTATTGGTGTTTTTGAAGAAATGCTCGTCAATGCCAGTTGGTGGGATACTGTTGATACCATTAGTTCACATTGTATTGGTCCTTACTTTCAAAAATATCCAGACCTCAAGAAAACCTATTTGCTCAAATGGGAAAACAGCAACAATATGTGGTTGAAGAGGGTTTGCATAATCCATCAATTAACCTACAAACAAGAAACGGATACAGATTATTTGGAGAAAATAATTTTCATGAACCAAGAATCTAAAGAGTTTTTTATACAAAAAGCAATAGGTTGGGCACTCAGACAATATGCAAAAGTGAATCCTATATGGGTAAAGAACTTTGTTGCATCTAATTCATTAAAGCCACTTTCTCACCGCGAAGCCCTCAAAAATATTAAGTTATAAGTTTCCCTAATTTTTTCTAAATTTGCAGAATTGAAAATAGAAGAAGAAATAAATCAGTCTAAATTCAATAGTGCTCAGGAAAAGGCGATAGTGAATATCATCTATACTGCAAATGCCATTGAAGATTCTTTTAAAAAAGCTTTAAAAGTTTACGGCATTTCTTTGCCTCAGTACAATGTTCTTCGTATTTTGAAAGGAAGAAAAGATGGGCATGCAACCTGTGGTGATCTGAAAGAAGTTATGTTGGATAAAAATCCAGATATAACTAGGTTGTGCGATAAGTTGGTAGATAAAAAACTTATACTTCGCAACAACAACAAAACCAACAGAAGACAAATCCTGTTAAAAATTTCAGATAAGGGTTTAAAAGCCTTGGAAGAGATTAACCCAATGTTTGAATTGGTAAATATCAATCTAAGAAAGGTAGACGACAACGAACTTTTGCTATTGTCTGATATATTAGATAAAGTAAGAGCAAGTTTGGACGCTTAGTATTGGTATAGCTTTTGTGTAGCTAAAAATAAATCTTTATTATAATATGAAAAAACTCCTGATCGTATCGATCATTTCCGTTTCACTTATTTCTTGTGATGTATTAAAAACTGTAGCCACTGAGGTTGCAACTGATGTGTTAAGTACTCCAACTTCAACTGAAGCTGCTGGTGGTCTTAAAGACGCTTTGAAGCAAGGCTTTGGCAATGGTGTCAATGTTTTATCTGCAGCAGGTGGCTTTAACAAAAACTCAGCTATTAGAATTTTACTTCCGTCAGACGCTCAAAAAATTGCTGATAAATTAAGATCATTGGGCATGGGTACCCAGGTTGATAATGTCATTAACAAATTAAATGAAGGTGCTGAAGCGGCTGTATTAACGGCTAAACCGATTTTTATGGACGCAGTTACCAATATGAGTTTTACCGATGCAATGGGAATTTTAACTGGAGGTAAAGGAGCAGCTACAAGTTATTTAAAACAGAATACCACCACTGCATTAACCAATGCGTTTAAACCAAAAATTCAAGAGTCTTTGGATAAAGTTGGTTTCACCGCCAATTGGGCTGATTTGGTGAATATTTACAATAAGAATCCTTTGATTACCAATAAACTTAATCCTGATTTAAATGGATATGTAACTGAAAAAGCTTTAGTCGCTTTGTTTAATAAAGTTGAAGAAGAAGAGAATGCAATCCGTGAAAATCCTGCTAAAAGAGCAACTGACTTAATGGTGAAAGCATTCAAATATGCAGATTCTAAAAAGATATAATTACTAAAAAATATTAATAGAAAAGGGACAATTTATTTGTCCCTTTTTTGTTTTTTTATTTTTTGTGAGCGTCAAGAAAATCGAGCCATTCTTGATACTTGCTGTTGCTCAATACCCTAGGGAATTTGTTTTGTGAGCCAAACTTTCCTTGTTCTTGCATCCATGAGATAAACATATCCAAGGGTAGGATTTTTACTTTAATGTCTTTTAATGCATGCTTTCTTTCCGTTGCGTAATCGTCGTTACTTAAACAAAGATATTCGTCAAGCTTAAGGGCGAGTTCTTTCTCGTCCAATCCAGCTTTATCGCAAGCGATATACCATTGGTGGCTATGAACTTTGTTTTTGCTGATGCCTTTAACTGTAAATTCATTAATAGGTTCTCCAATGAAATCACTTAATTGAGAAACAGCGGTGTTCATGTTGTCTACACTTAAATGTTCGCCGCATACACTTAAGAAGTGCTTGGTGCGGCCAGTGATTTTAATTTCGCAACTCTCTGTATTCGTAAATCTAATGGTGTCGCCTATCAAATAACGCCAAGCACCAGAACAAGTGGTCAATAAAATGGCATAATCCGTGTCTTTTTTTACTTGTCGTAAATTTAAACAAACAGCATTTGGTCTAACGTCATTGTTCTCGTCAAAATTATCCTCATTAAATGGAATGAATTCATAGAACATTCCATTTTTGAAATTTAAACGCATTCCGTCGACATCCTTCTTTGCTTGATATGCCACAAATCCTTCTGAAGCCAAATAGGTTTCGAAATACATAATGGGATGGTCTAATAAAGCATTTAAGCTCTTTCTATATGGTTCAATAGCAACCCCGCCCCAAATGTAAACACTGAAATTTGGCCAAATATCATGGATGTTTTTTAGTCTGTATTTTTCTATGATGTTTTCAAACAAAATTTGAATCCAAGCAGGTACGCCTGCAATGGCTACAACATCCCAATTAGGCGCTTCTTCAACCATACGGTCGATTTTGTTTTGCCAACTTTTCTCACTGCGTATATCCAATGAAGGTTTTGAAAAACGATCAAACCAAGCAGGTACATTGCTGCTGGTTATACCACTCAAGTCGCCTGCATAGGTATCGCCTTGGTCGTTGAAATATAAACTGGTGCTACCACCAATAATTAAATAGTCTTTGGCTAAAAAATCTTTTGGTATATCTGTCTTAGCAATGCTGATGATTTGTCTAAGGCTGGCCTTGGTAATTGACTTTATCATATCCTCTGAAACGGGGATATATTTACTGCTTCCCTCTGAGGTTCCAGAGCTGAGCGCAAAGAAATCTATTTTGCCAGGCCAAGTTACATTCTCGCTACCATTGTAGGCTTTTTGCCACCAATCATGCATTTTTGAATAGTCCATCACTGGCACCAATTGCTTATAGCTGCGGTAAACCGTTTTGGAATTTAAAACATTTTTGAAATTGTGCTTTATACCGTATTCAGTATCCTCAGCTTTTTTAAGCAATTTCTTTAAGGTGCGCAATTGTTGTCTGTAAGCTTTATCTTGATTAAGTGTAAATGGCAAAGTAATTCGTCTACCTGCATTTACAATTTGTTTCAATATATTCTTACTGTAACTATTGGGCATCTATTTGCGAATCAAAAATAATTTAATGGGGTAAGAGAAACTGATTATTTAATGTCGAAATCAACAAAAACTTCTTCGCTGGTTGGATGGGCTTGACAGGTTAAAACATAACCCTTTTCTACCTCGTCATCCTCCAAAGAGAAGTTCATATCCATGCTTACGCTACCTTTAGTAACCTTTGCTCTACACGTGCAACAAACACCGCCTTTACAAGCAAATGGTAAGTCAGCACCTTTCTTCAAAGCTGCATCTAAAATGGTGTCACCATTGTAAGGCAAGTCAATTTGATAGGTAATTCCGTCGATTTTAACTGAGACAGAGGCATTGTTTGATTTGTCAACAGCAGGCACTACTTCAGTTTGTAAAGGTCTGTTAGCCTGAGCTGCTAAAGTAGGGGTGGTAAACAATTCAAAATGAATGTTCTTACTGTTCATTCCTGCAGCAATCAATTGGTCTTTAACAGACATAATCATGCTTTCAGGTCCGCATAGGAATGCTTCATTGGCATTTGCTATGTTAATTAAATTGTTGCTGTTTAAAGCAGAACATTTTTCAGCATCAATTCTACCGTTAAGGATTGGAACATCTACTGCTTCTCTGCTTAAAATATAATGAACAGTAAAGCGGCTCAAATACATGTTTTTCAGGGCTTCGATTTCCTCTAAAAACATAATTGAAGCGGTGTCTTTATTTCCGTATACCAAAGTGAAACTGCTGTTTAATTCAGTTGCCAAAGTTGTTTTAATAATACTCAACATTGGCGTAATACCACTACCTGCAGCGAATGCTAGGTATTGTTTACTTTGGCTTGGGTTTAATTCAGTGTAGAAATGACCACTAGGTGTCATTACTTCTAAAGTATCACCTTCTTTTAGGTCTCTGTTTGCATAGGTAGAAAACAAACCGTTTTCCACCATTTTGATACCAACCCTTAACTCGTTGTCTAAAGGGCTGCTGCAAATAGAATAAGAGCGTCTAACATCTTCACCTTTTATGGTGTGACGTAAGGTGATGCTCTGTCCTTGTATAAAGGTATATGAACTACTTAATTCTGCAGGGATTTCAAATGAAATAGAAACAGAATCGCTGGTTTCTTTTTTTAGATTTTTTACTTTTAAAGTGTGAAATTTTAAAGTCGACATGTTGTAATAAAAAGGAGCACAAATGTAGTTAAATTTTCGAATGTTTTTAACCCTAAAAATGAAGCATAGTGCTCTGCATCCTAAAGGCTATTTGACGCGACAATTTTCTACAATTGACTTGTTTAAAAAGGTTTAATGAACCTTGACTTTAACTAGGATTTACTGATGATTTGATCAATATCCAACTTGTAGACATTGTCTAGATGCTGGTTGTTGCTGATGTTGAGATTGAGGTCTTTTAAAATTCCGTTTGAAACATCATACACAATTCCGTGAATCTGAACACTGCGGTTTTGAGCCCAAGCATTTTGTATAATCGAGGTTTTTGAAAGGTCGAATACTTGTTCTTGTACATTTATTTCCACCATTCTACGCGATTTTAACTCAATGTCTTCTATGGCATCTATTTCAGCTTTATGCAATCGGTAAACATCTTTGATGTGTCGCAACCAATTGTCTATAATTCCTACTTGCTTGTTTTCCAATGCAGCATTGATGCCACCACAGCCGTAATGCCCGCATACGATGACATGTTTTACTTCCAATACATTTACAGCATAGTCAAGCACACTGAGCATGTTCATATCCGTATGAACCACCATGTTTGCAATGTTTCTATGTACAAATATTTCTCCAGGTTCTGTACCTGTGATTTCATTTGCTGGAACTCTGCTGTCTGAGCAGCCTATCCATAGTATTGGAGGGTTTTGCCCCTTTGAAAGTTTATGGAAAAAATTAGGGTCTGTATCGTTTTTTTCTGCGACCCAACGTTTGTTATTCTCGAAAATCCTGTTGTATAAATCAGGCATATAAATTTGATTTTGTTTAATTAAAGGTGAAATGAAGGCGTTTTAGTTTTCGCGGTTTTTAATTAAGTAAAATCGGGTGGGGGACTGTCAGGAATAGAATAATGATTGCTCCGAAAAGCTTCTTGAGAATTGAATCGATTGGGGCCTGAACTTAAACTGCAGTGGCAGTTTAAAGATATTGGTATAGCATCGCAGTCGCCATCTTCATTGCAGTCGTCTTGCTCTAGCTCAGCAGTTTCAGAATCGTCTATTGAAATATTGTAAATAAGTTTGTAAGCCTTGCTTAATAATCCCATCTTACCTGCAGTTTGTGTAAATGCAAATACGGTAAGTAGTGAAAATATTAAAATGGATTTAAACAAGGTTCAAATATAAAGGAATGGGGTGAATTGTATGGAAGATTCTTTAAAAAAACAGAATGTTAAAAAGCTTAGCTATTGGCTAAATTTTTGTTTAATAAATTCGCTGTAATTTTAAATTTTGTTTAAGAAATCAAATTTACAAAATTCTCAATATCAGATGTTTGTTGATTTCCGTCGACTAAGTTTTTTATGCTTACTTCGCCTTTTTCAATTTCAGAATCACCTACAATAATTGCCCATTTTATGTTTTTAGCATTGGCATAATCCAATTGCTTTTTCAATTTGCTAGCGCTTGGGTATATTTCGGTTTTGTAACCATTTTCTCTGCATTTATCGGCTAGAGGTAAACAATAGTTAACCGCGTTTTCATCCATCGGACAGAACAAAACGTCAGCAAAACTTGAAGTTTGCCCAACGAATAATTGCAATTCCTCCATAACATCATACAAACGGTCTATCCCAAAAGAAATTCCTATGCCGGATACTTTTTCTTTAAGTCCAAATACTTCAGTTAAGTTGTCGTAACGTCCGCCACCACTAATACTGCCCATTTTTACACTGGTCGGAACAACTTCGAAAATACAGCCGGTGTAATAATCTAGTCCACGGGCCAAACTGCCATCTAAAACAATTTTATTTAAGTTATTGCCACAAAATGCAATCAACTTGTTAAAGTCTTCAACTGCTTTGGTAATAGATTCGGTGCCTGATAAGCTTTCGCTAAATTCAGCAATTGTTTCTATGGATAAACTTTTTTTAGTCAATAAGGACAAGACTGTTTGAACTTGATTTTCGCCCAAACCAATACCAGCCAATTCTTTCGCCACACCATCTATCCCTATTTTATCTGCTTTGTCTATAATAATGGTAATGGTTTTGAAATGTTGTTTCGCATCTGCCTTTTCACAAACTGCTTCTAATAGTTTGCGGTGGTTGATGCGTATTTCATAATCTTGTATACCTAATTTAGAAAAAACTGTTTGATAGATTTTAATAAAATCAGCTTCACATAATAAGGAATCAGTTCCTAATACATCGGCATCACATTGCCAAAATTCGCGGTAACGTCCTTTTTGAGGTCTGTCAGCACGCCAAACTGGTTGAATCTGGTATCTTTTAAAAGGAAAACTAATTTCATGTCTGTGCATGACAACAAAACGGGCAAGAGGAACGGTAAGGTCATACCTTAAACCTTTTTCTGCAATTTTGGGTGTTAAAGATTTTGAATCAAAAGCATTTAGATCAAGATCTTTAATGTAATCGCCACTATTTAAGATTTTAAAAAGCAATTGGTCACCTTCATTGCCATATTTACCAGTAAGTGTATTTAGGTTCTCCATTGCAGGAGTCTCCAATTGCATGAAACCAAACGATTGGTATACACTTTCTATGGTGTTTAAAATAAATTTTCGTTTAGACATCAACTCCGGGGAGAAGTCTCTTGTACCTTGCGGAATAGATGGTTTACTCATTGAAGAATCCTATGCTTATACCAATTGAGTTGGTAAGAGAAAAAAAAATGCAAGCCCACATCGCACCGCTACAACCTGCTGCCCTTGCTGTGTTCCCACCCTGGGGGAGTTCACAGGGAGCTGGTCGTGCGGACTTGCACTGCAAATCTAATATTAATTACATCTAAAACAAATTTATTCTGCGTCTTAATGAAATAAAAAACAACAATTTTTTTCATAGATAAAAATTCAAACGTGAAAAATGCAGAGCCATTATTTTATAAGGCTTTTGCTTTATTTTGAATTGTAATAAAAATATCAAAATAGGTATTGAATTGTTTTTTAAATGGAAAATAATTTGAAAAAAAAATTTGCTATATCAAAAAAATATTCTAAATTGCATTAAAATTCGATTAAAACCTCATTCTGCCTATAGAAAAAAACATACTTAAACAACTTAGCTTATAAGATCCAAAAATTACCAAAGGTAAAGTGCCTTAACTTTAAAAATGGAGGTTTAGTATGAAAAGGGTTCAAAAAAACGATGAAGAATTGTTAGCATTGTACATGGCTGGTAATGTAGCCTGCATGGATATGCTTATTAATCGCTACAAGACAAAAGTATTCACTGCAATTTATTTGGTGGTTAACGACCGCTATATTGCTGAGGATATTTTCCAAGAAACTTTTCTAAGGGTCATTCACACCATAGGAAAAGGAAAGTATGAAGAGTCTGGTAAATTTTTACCATGGGTTATTCGCATTGCTCGAAATTTATCAATGGATTATTTCAGAAGCACTAAGCGTATGCCTACAATTTCTTCTAGTGAAGACAACGATATTTTTGCCAATATGCGTTTTGATGAAAGCAATTCTGAAGAATTAGCAATCAATGCTCAGAAAAAACAAGGACTGCGCGAGTTAATCAAATTGTTGCCAGTTGAGCAAAAAGAGGTACTTATATTAAGACATTACGGCGATTTGAGTTTTAAAGAAATCGCAGATGTTTGCAATTGCAGCATCAATACCGCCCTTGGAAGAATGCGTTATGCTTTAATTAATTTGAAAAAGATGATTGAAGAACGTGCCGCCTATCTCCAAAGTTAATAAATGATTCTTGTTTGAAAAAAAGCTTAGAATAATATCTAAGCTTTTTTTATTTGTATCTAACAATATTTTGATTGTATTTTGCGTTACTAAGCCAAACACATTAATTGCTTATGCAACAAAATTTTACTCACGAAGACATTCTTTTATACATTTACAATGAATTGGACCCTGCAAAAAGAGCTGATTTGGAATTGGCCATTGCTACTAATCCTGATTTATTGACCTTTTTTCAAGAGTCTCTGTTAATGGTTCACCAATTGGATCAAATTAACGATGAGCCTTCAAATACTGTAATCAGTATTTTGAATGAAGAGTCTAGATCGAATTCATTAGAAATTCATTAATTTTATTTCGGACTAAAAATCTAGTCCGATTGAAACGGTGGTCAAAGCCTTCTGGAATTTGTTTTCCAGCAAGCCCCATCCATGGTCAAGCTTAATGTAATGACCTAGTATTTTTGCACGCACCCCAATACCAAACGCATACAGAAATGGATCGCGTTGCGTAACCACTGACATGGTGTACAATGGTGCCTGTACAATTTTGGTGTTAAATGGATTCTCAATACTATAAGGCGATTTGCCTTTCCATGCCGTGCCAATGTCAACAAACCCAATCAACATAACACTTCTGAAAAATTCACTAGAAATTGGCTTTTGAATTAAATAAGCAAACAATGGAACCCTTAATTCAAAGTTCATTAATGCATATTTATTTCCCGCTCTAGAATTTCTTAAAAACCCTCTTGCTGGAGAAATTATCGTTTGAAATGCATAAGCATCTCCGTTTAAGGTTGGGATGTTGTAATTGAAATTGGTGTTGGAGTCAACATTAACCAACCAGTTTTCAACCCCACCTAAATAATATGCTGTGGTTTGCGTGCCAAAAGACGCTGCAGCACTTAACCTAGCCGCAAAGTATATTTGACGGTGCAATTTTTTATACCATCTTAAATCAAAACCATTGTTCGAAATAAATTGGTAGTTTTTGTATTTATTGTAATTGTCACTGTAGATTTTAAATCTTAAGCCTTCAAACAAATTCAATCCATTGCTTCTTACATTGTCAAATACATATTCAAAGCCGTTGCCAAAATATAAATCTTGTTTAGTTGCTTGCTTCAAATACGCAGAATCAACGCCTTGGTTGGTAACCCTGTCATCTCTAACAAATACATTAAAAGAAATACGACTTCTCTCATTGAAAGGATAGGACATGGCAAATTTAACCTGGCTGTTTATCATTTTTGTGGGCGTAAACGAAGCATCCAAAATACGCCCCCTTCTGAAAGCCGATAAATCTTTGTCCCATCTTCCGGTTCTATTGGCATAGTGGATATAATAGTCAGAAGCCTTTATTCGCACAGGAATTCTTACACCAGCTGTAATGACATGGTTTTTCTGAACATCACTAATACTGGTTTGGAAGTGAGGTGAAAGCAAAGGGTAGTTAAATATCTTTTCATTCACATTGCTAGGAAATAAGTAATTGCTTAGAATCGACTTGTCAAATTGTTGTAAAAAGTATTCTATTCCAAAATGGGTCTTGGCAATACTGATATACGGATCGTTTCTGCGCTTTTCGTTTTTTAAACTGCTTTCTAAATCTTCGTATTCTTCAAATCCACTTATAAATATCTTTTTATGGGATTGACTGTCTAGTTGAATGGCTGTATTAGACTTTAGCGTATCAGACTTTTTGAATTCCAACAACAAAATACTAGAGTCAATATCGTTGTCTAACCATTTTCTATAAGAAGTGTTTGCTCCGTTGATGATAGATTCAGATTGGTAATCTTCGGCTATCATTCCGACATAGATTCTGTAACGGTTGTTAAAGTATAATAAGTCGGCAATAACAGGCGCATTGGCGGCCAAATCATTGCGAATAATACAACGCTTGTAATTGGTGAGCTGGAAATTCTTTAGCGTTTTTATTTCATAAAAATAGTTGTTGATTATCCCATTGCGGTCACTTAAATAACTAATGACATTCTCAGACAATTCTATAGGTTCTGTTGAATTTGACTTTTCATCTTGGCGACCAATCAAAAAGTCAATTTGCTTTTTCTCAATGTGGATGCGGTAAATGGCCAAATAATCTGATTCAAGATTTTGCAATTTATATTGATTGCTGACATATATAATGTATTGTCCGTCTTTGCTAAACTTGGGACTTAGATGATCAAACACATCATCACTCAAATAACTAGAAGTCTTATCTTTTACATTGTAAAGCAACAAATCTGTTTGTCCTTTACGAATGACTGAAAATATGATTTTTGACGCATCTGGAGAATAACTAAAACCCTTGACAAACGGCACTTCTTTAAGTATTTCGGTGCTTAATAATTTGCCATTTAAATTAAAGCGTTTAAGTATGGTTTGCTCATTGATATACAAAACAACACTTAGGTTGTTGTCTAGTGGATTAAAAGCAATTAAAGGGTAGTTGAGGTCAATATCCCGGTTTAACAATTGATGGCCACCACTGCTAATAACCTTACTGGATTTGGTGTTAATATCGTAAATGACAATTTGATAACGTCCAAGTGTATTGGTAACTATGGCTATTTTATTGCCATCGTTGCTGAGCTTAAATTGGGTATGCTTTTTCTTTGCTAGTTTTTCTGGGGCATTTTCTTGTCCTTTAGGAAATTTAAAGGCCAATTCATCGCTCTTGTATTTCTCAATATAGAAATCTTGCCAATCGTTGAGCAGGCTATTAATATTTAAACCTGTGTAATAGATAAAAGCGTTTTCAACGCTGCGTCCAACCCTGGTAAGAAAAACAATATTGGAGACAGCCCCTCGGCCATTCTTTTCTTCTAGGTATCGCCAAATGCTATGTCCAGCAAGGATTTCATCCTCTTCTTGTAAAGAGGTAAAGTATTTTTGCTTTTTGTTTTGAAAAAAGTCCTTTAGAAAATTGTCGTTCTCTATGTTCCAACTTTCAGCAAGGTAAGCCACCAAACCTTTGTAATACCAAGCAGGGAGCGTTAATAGGGCAGCGGTTTGGATTCGTTCTCTGATGTTACCACCGAAAATAAATTCATTGATTAAAACTTCAGCAACGGCCTTTTTAATTTGTTTGTCAAAATTAATGCGGCTGCCATCAAAGTAAATACAGGCTACATTTTCATTTAAAGAAGAGTAACCCCCAGCGTAATATTGGGGGTTTGTAATATTGATATTGCTTTTTTTGTATTCGTCGTAATTGCTGAATACAATAATTCTAATGCCATTGCTCAGATTGTAATTGAGCCTAGATTCAAAATCAGGAATGTAAGATTGAACTCTATCAAGAGCAAGTCTAGCAAGGTTTTCACCATCTGAAAAATAGATAATCTCAATTTGATCTTGAATCAAACTGTAGGATACTTTCTTTTTCTGTGTGCTGTTTTGTCCATAATCTTGATACAAACCTTGAGCGTTTGCAGTTAATACGGAAAAACAGAGAATCAGAAAAAGTCTCACCCTTAAATAACTAAAGTTAAGAGGCGTCCTTAGAAATTTTGCCTTTTTTAGAAGGTGTGATATTTATTAAGCCAATTTTGATTGCAGCGAGAACTAGACCCATAGAGTTTTTTGCATTAAGTTTTTTAAGCATGTTCTGTCTGTGGTTGTCTACAGTACGTTTACTTAACTCCAACTTATCTGCAATTTCTTCATTGGTCATTTCATTTGCAATACAAGTTAATATTTCAATCTCTCTTCTTGAAAGTTTGTCGGTTAACTCGTTGCTATCCATCATTTGTTCATTGCTGGTAGAGAAGTTAGGTCCTTTAACTTTATTTGATTTTTGAGTTAACTTTTTATAGTATTGGTTGGCTAATAAATGCGCGACTTCAGGCGAAAAGAAAGTACCACCATTTAAAAGAATTTTTATTCCATTAAACAAGGCATCAGAAGAGATATTCTTTAAAGTATATCCTTTAGCACCTGCCATAATCATATCTTGAATGTGGTTAATCTCATTATAATTACTAATACCTAATATAGCAATTTTTGGATTTTCTTGAAGCAGGGCAGAAGTCACCAAAGCACCATCAAGGTCGATTAATTGATAATCAACTAAGGCTACTTTCATTTTTTCATTTTTCAAATATTCAACTGCATCATCACTGTTGTCGGTATCCCACACTTTGAAATTCATGTCTTCACATCCAATTTCAAGCATAGTCTTTAATCCGTCTCTAACCATTGGGTGGTCATCAACAATAAGGATTTTAACGGTTTTTCTCATAATTTAGGGGGTATATTAGGTCGTTTTGATTTTTATTTAAACAAAGGTATATATTTATAATGGGATAGTAATATTAATTTTAATACCACCTTTACCTGCTTCAGGCTTGAAGTCAAGCTCACCATTTAGATACTTAATTCTAAGGTATATGTTGTCTAAGCCATTGCCCTTTTTAAGGCTAGCATTGTTATTGAATCCAATTCCATCGTCAGACATGTGCAGGGTTAGGAGTTTGGTTTTAATAGACAAATGAATCGCGATGTTTTTACATTTAGCGTGTTTAATAGAGTTGTTTACAAACTCTTGAATTACACGGTAAATAGACATTGCGACATTGGGGTTCAATTTGTCGGTTTGTTCTTCAACCTTAACATCGAATTTGATTCCTGTGCTGAAATGAATTAAATCCGCCAGTTGTTTAATGGATTGGCCGATACCAAACTTTTCAACTGAACGCGGCATTAATTGGAAACAAATGTTTCTTATTTCATCTGAAACGTTGTCTATCAGTGCTTCTGTCTTTTTAAGGAGTTGTATTCTTAATTTCTCGTCTTTTTGTTTTTGTATAGAATCGAAGTAGAATTTTAAAGCAGAGATTTGTTGGCCAATACTGTCATGCAGATCAGACGCAACACGGTTTCTTTCTTCCTCTTGGGTTTTAATAATGGTTGCGATTCTTCCAGCTTCTTCATGGATCTTATCTGTAAGGTCATGAATTTTTACCAGTGAATGGCATTTGTTGTTATCAATAACAGAAACGTGACATTCAACCATAATCTTTCTGCCTGAAGAATTGGTAACGGTTGATTCAAAATCAATGGCTTTAGAGCTTTTGTCAAGCTTTTCTACCGTATTGGCTAGATTTAGTTTTAAAAATTTCTTAAGATTCTGACCAATCACATCTTCTTTTTTGAACTCAGTGAGTACAATAAAGCTTTCATTAAAGTCTATGATAACACCAGCGTTATCTATAACAACCAAACTATCGGTGATGGAGTGGAAGGCAGAGTTAAAAAAGTCTCTTTTAATAGTTGTTTCCTCAAGCTCTTCACCCAACATGTTAATACCAGACATAATACTGTCCAGGGTGTCGAGTTTATCGGATAAGGCTAGTTTTTTGGTGAAGTCACCGTGCGAATAGGCCAAAAGAGTATCCTCTAAAGCGAGAAATCTTTCATCCATTTCTAAATTTATAGGGTCTGACAAGGGAATTTTAATTTTACTTTACAATAATAAACAATTCAGCTAAAAAAATCAATTTCAAGTTAAAAGAAAATCTATTGGGTTCTTAACCAATTTAACGCTTCTTCATGGCTACCGAAAGCTCTAACTTGTAATTTGGGATTGGTTAACTTTAAAAAAAAGTTGATTAACATTTTGCTAAACAAAGAGTTTTCAATAATAGCTGCAGATTTTAATCCGCTAATTCCTTCTTCAGATGAAAGGAAATCGCGCGCTGATTTGTCCATACTGACAACACCAGCATCAATAATTAAAACTGGCAATGATTTGCCTTCAAGCAGAACCAAACGTTCTTTAACGATGTTTCGCACATCGTCTAATGTTAGCTTCAATCCGGCTTTGTAAGTGGCATATAGTATACCATCTTCCACTTCCATTTTGATTTGACTGTTCTCGAATTTCTTCATTACAAAGGATATATGCAAACCTAAGGGATTTATTTGAATTATGGAATTATTTTTTTAACCAAAACCGATATATGTACACCAAATTAGATAAGGCTTGATTTTATTGGGCTTGTAGCAGATTGTCTGAATTTTGAAAATAACGGCAGTTTATGAGTCTTTTTTAGCCTTTTGAATGTCATTAAATCCACACTTTTAAAATGGGTTTTGAGCATCTGTTTGGTGCTGTTTTGGTGTTTTTAATCTAGTATTTAAAGTATTTAAACTATAGAAAATCAACAAATTGTGTTGATTTTTTTGATTTTTTTTGAGTGTTATGTCTTATTTATTCAAATTGTTTTAACAACTTTAAAAGTGTATATTTTTCCACATTGACTTATTTTTAGTACATTATAGAGGTGTCTAAAGCTTGTTTATCTAAGAGGCTTGTTTTTGTGTTGAAAAGTTTTAAACGATAATTAGTTTATAATCAAATACTTAAGTTATAATAATTTGGTAAAATGTGTATAAAGTACTAAAATTTTCACTTTTTTGTTTTTTTATTAGAATTTATTCTACACCTTTGTACTCGAGAATACTTATCCATATTTTATGAACAATTTTCTAAATACAGTCAACGATGTTATTACGGATGGTAAAAACAGTGGAATCTTACATTTAAATGTTTCAAACCAAGTTTTACATAGCAATGTGTTATCCATCAACCACAAGGAATTAATAAATTTTAGTTCATGTAGTTACTTAGGTTTGGAGTTTGATCAACGTCTCAAAGAGGGAGGAATTAAAGCCATTGAAAATTATGGCACCCAGTTTTCTGCTTCAAGAGCTTACTTGTCATCTGTTCATTACCAAGAGCTAGAAGCTAAGTTTAATAAGATATTTAATGCACACTGTATTGTTGCGCCAACTACTACATTGGGGCATATTGCAACTATTCCAGTAGTTGTGTCAGATAATGATGCAGTCATACTTGATCACCAGGTGCATAATTCGGTGCAAACTGCTGCAGCTTTGTTGAAACCTAAAGGGATTCACGTTGAGTTATTAAGACATAACCGTATGGATTTGTTGGAGGAGAGAATTGCTGAATTGAGCAAGAAGTATCATAAAGTTTGGTATATGGCTGATGGTATTTATTCTATGTATGGTGATGGTAGCCCAATAAATCCTATATATGATTTATTAAATAAATATGACCGTTTCCATTACTATGTAGATGATGCCCATGGAATGAGTTGCTACGGCGAACATGGAAGAGGATTTGTATTACAGAACCACGAATTGCACCCTAAAATGGTTTTAGCTATTAGTTTGGCAAAAGCTTTTGCAACAGGTGGTGCTGTTATGGTATTCCCAAATGCAAGAATGGCTTCTTTTGTAAGAACTTGTGGTGGACCAATGATTACCAGTGGACCAATGCAACCTGCAGCATTAGGTGCAGCTTTGGCTTCAGCAGATATACACTTGTCTCCAGAGATTAACGATATGCAAATTGCTTTGCACGAAAACATCAAATACACCAATTTGTTGATTAAGAATGCGGATTTGCCTTTAATTAAGGATCTTGATTCTCCAGTGTTTTTTGTCGGAGTAGGTTTGCCTAAAATTGGTTACCAATTAATTAAGAAAATGATGGACGATGGGTATTACACCAATTTAGGTGCTTTCCCAGCTGTGCCAATGAAGAATACCGGTGTGCGTTTTACAATTACAAGATTGCACACTTTTGATCAAATTGAAGGTATGGTTAATTCAATGTCTAAGCACTTTGATCAAGTATTAGAAGAGCAGCATTTCTCTAGAGAAATGATTTACAAATCATTTAAATTAGAAGCGCCGAAAGATAAAGTTAAACGTGAAGCGCTGACCAATCAAATAATTTCAAATCAGCTTAAAGTTGAGAAATACAAATCAATCAAAGAAATTGATGCTCAGGTTTGGAATAATTTATTCGAAGGAAAGGGTAGTTACGACTATGACGGACTTGTATTCCTTGAAGATACTTTCTCTGGTAATGATTTACCTGAAAACAACTGGGATTTCGATTATCTAGTTGTAAAGGAGAAAGCAAATGATAAAATTGTATTGGCTACCTTTTTAACCACTGCTCTTTGTAAGGATGATATGCTTGCGCACGAAGCGGTTTCAGAAAAGATAGAACAGGTAAGAAAAACGGATGACCCTTATTTCTTGACTTCTAAAATGGTTATGTGTGGCTCGCTTCTGACTGAAGGTAATCACATTTATATACATGAAATAAGCAATTACAAAAAGCAAGCGTTTAACGAATTGTATATGTTTGCTGCAGGATTGCAAAAGAAATATGGTGCTAGTTCAATAATGATTAGAGATTTTCATGATGGCAATGCATTCATGGATAAAATGATGTTAGAAAATGGATTTTTCAAGGTTGCAATGCCTGATTCTAACACCTATAACAATATGACATGGAAGAACGAAGACCAATATCTAAGCACGCTTTCTAAAAAAGAAAGATATCATGTGCGCAGCCAAGTCTTCAGATTCGCCGATCAATTTGTTTGCGATGTGGTAAGTAATCCGAGTGAAGAACAAATCAATAATTGGATATCTTTATACAAAGAAGTAAAAACAGGTAGTTTTAAATTGAATACTTTTGATTTACCTGATGTTTTGTTTAAAAAAATAAGCACATACAAGAATTGGGAAGTTCTGTCACTTAAATTAAAGACAGACAATGGCTTAGAAGAAGTGGCTGTTGTGTTTAATTACAAATCTGGTAATACGTATAATGCCATGTTCATTGGTATTAATAAACATATTGAAACCAACTTTAGTGTATACCGTCAAGCATTATATAATATTTTAAATAGAGCTAAAGATTTGAATTGTATTCAAGTGCAGCTTGGGTTTACGGCCTCTTTGGAAAAAAGAAGATTGGGCGCTGAATCGCATGCTACTGTAGCGTATATGCAGAGTGAAGACCATTTCAATGCATCGGTTATTGAATCCATGCAAGTGGTCAAGAACCAGGTGATTCACGCCAATTAATAGTTTTACAAATTCAGTATTTATTAAATTTGTTTAATATTATTTGAATCTTTATCAATTAACATCTACATTTGTACCTAGTTTAAAAACTAAAAGACAGATTTATGCTTATTTCACCATTAGATTTAGCCTTGTTCAACAGGGCCTCTGTGATGCAAATTTTAGAAAGCAAGTCTGTATTTGTGTGTGAAATGCCATTGAATAATGGGTTTAAACTTCATTTGTATTCAATTTCGAATTTCTTTGTAGAGGAGTTGTTAGATTCTTCAAACAATATTGTCGAGTTGAAGCCGGTGAGTACCTCTTATGTGGCGAGTTTGTACTGCCGAGATTTCGATCTCAGTAAGCAAATTCTTTAGATTTTCTAAAATTTCGTCTTAAAACAGAATCAATTTAGCAGCAATGCAAAATTTGATTCTGTTTTTTTTTGTCTCATAACCAAGCGAAAGGCTTTCTAAAAATCTAAATTAATTCAATTCTGTAATCATCGGGCTGGGCTATAGATTTCGGGTGTTTATAGGGGTATTAATAATATTGGACACTTTTAATAAGCTGTTTTACATGTGTTTACTGTTAAAAGTATGAGTGTTTTTACCTAATTTGTTAATAAGTGGGCTAGTGTTAAAATTAAAAATTCATATATCATTGAAAATGAGGTTAATAATTTTAAACATATTAACATATTTATTTTTGGCATAGTATTTAATACTGTACCTTTGCAATTAGAAAATACTTAAAACACAATCTCACATGAAAAAATTCATTTTAATTCTTTCTTTAGCTTTTGGTCTGGGCGCAACAGCTCAAAACACCTGTTTGCCACCAAGCTATTTTTTTAATAGCAAATCAAGAGTAACTGGAAATGGCGGCTTAAACTCCCAATACCGTTTTAACAACGTGTTGCCAGGGATAAACGCATACATTACCATTACCAAAATTCAAAATGCATCTATTGATAGTAATACCATGGACAATGGTTCTTCTTATCCTTTGGCATGGCAACCATTTATTACTTTTCCTTCAAGAAGAAATTTAGCAGGTGATTCTAGTTACATGGAATTTAAGGTAGAGTTTAAGACTGCGACTTTAGAACCTGTATTATTGCCTCAAAATTGTTTGGCAATGACTATTGTTGATTGCGATGGAAATGGAAACAACTCTTACCGTGAATTTGTTAAGGTTACACTTCCTGCAAAGCCTATGGGGATTTTAAATTCTACCTTGTCGGTTTTCCAAGATGACAAATGGGTTTTATTCAAGAGCGGCACTGCTACCTTTAATAATATAGATACAGTTAATAAGGCTGCTATGGGGCAATTGTCTTTTCCTAGCACTGGTATTAGTTCATATTCTATGCGTGTTGGTGTTATTGGGCCTATAAGTGCAAATACCCAAAGACAATTTTCTTTTTATTTCAAGAGTTTTGCTGGTTTAGTTGTTGCTTTACCGGTAGAGTTAATTGATTTTAAAGCTCAAAGTGTAAATAGTAATGTAGATTTATCTTGGATTTCTGCCAAAGAAGATAATTTTAGTCACTATGAAATCTACAGATCGTACAATGGCCATCAATTTGAATACATTGGATCTGAATACTCTAAATCATCAAGCAATGGAATAACCGCTTACAACTTTGCTGACTTAAATGCTTTGAGCACTGATTTGAAATCTGCATACTACAGATTGAGAATGGTTGATCGTGACGGTCGTTCTACTTGGAGTCACTTGGTTTACGTAGGCAGCCAGTCTGAGTCAGTAAATTCGACTTTCAGCTTATTCCCGAATCCAGCTTCAACGGTATTAAACATCAGTATTGAAGATTCAGAGATGTGTGAATCAGTAATTGTTAAAGATGTATTTGGCAATGTAGTTATTGAAAAGCACATTACTGATGGCTTGTTAAATTCAAACATAGATGTATCAGAACTTCAAAGTGGTTTGTATGTTATTGTAATAAGTAAAGCTGATGGCAGTGTAGAAGCTTCCAGTTTTGTAAAAAACTAGATCACGTTAATAATATTTAAAAGCCAATCTTTATAGATTGGCTTTTTTTATGTTTTAAAATTACTGAGCGCTGTGATTTAAATTTGTTAAGCTGCAGTTCATTTGTGGCGTAGATCAATACATCCTGTATGGACTTTGCGTTCTGGTTTCTTGTATCTTATTCGCTAAACCTGGCTGAAGTTGCCTTAATCGTCTCTTATGGTGCTCTACTTGTATTTAATTGAATGTTCTTGCATTGTTAATCGGAGTGCAATTATAGATTTGATAAAGACATATAATAAGATCTATATATTTAGTTGTATACTATAAGGTGTTTATAAAGGTCTATATAATAAGGTGTGCACTATAAAGTGTGTATCATAAGGTATATATAATAAGGTATATATAATAAGGTATATATAATAAGGTATATATAATAAGGCGTATATAATAAGGTGTATATAATAAGGCGTATATAATAAGGTGTGCACTATAACGTGTGTATCATAAGGTGTGCATAAAGGTCCATATAATAAGGTATATGCTATAAGGTGTATACAGTAAGGTCTACATATTAAGGTGAGAAGGAGAAAAGGGTGGGGGATTCCCACCAAAATATTAATAGCAGCTTAGATTCAAATGGGGATTTATGGAAAACAATGAAATAGTTTGTCCCACGCGCCAAAGCATTGCCTAGTTTCTGACCAAATTCAACAGTTAGGGTAGGATGCCAATGTAATTTGTCGGCATTCCAATAGTTTTTAGGTTGAGAAAACAGAATTGATCTTACTTAAAAGTTCTATTCTGTTTAATATTAAAGGTGTAAAAACTGCAAATAATATTTTTATAAATACAAGCATTGTTTAATTCTGTTTAATTAAATACAATTTGGGTGTCGTGTACTTCCGCTCAGTGGTTTTATGGCTAAGTATAAATGCTTTTTTGTGGTTTTTACGTCTTTATGTTATATAAAGTTTGTTGTTAATGCTATGTATATCAAATTGTTGTATTGTTTTTGTGGTTTCTTAATTCATTTTTAATGCATCCAGTTCTAATGTTATTTAGGGTAAAATAACCTATTTTCAGGTACATAAATATGTAGTTGTGCATATTTACGCCCTTTATTTTCAGGTTATTTGGTATGTTTTTCTGGTCATTTTCGAACTTTTGTTTATTTTTTGTGTTGATAAAGTCAGTTTTAACAAGGTTTTCGCCGTTTTGAGAAGAAATCTGACTTTTTTGTGCCTAGTATTTTATACTTATGTTGTATAAATACACGTATTTTAACTCTATAATGCAATTTAATTAATTGTAAATCAATAGAATATATAAAAATTAACATTTTTCAAAAAAATTTGTGAATTAGTATTTTAGTACTATCTTTGTATCGTTGAAAGATTAAACATATTTACACAAAAAATTAAACACAAAATGAGACACACAATTAAAATTATCATCATCTTCTTAGTAAGTGGCAATTTATTTTCTCAAAGCATCCCTGCTTTGAAATTTAGAAAGCCTACAACAAAAGATAACATCACTTGGAAATTTGCAAGTGTTGCTACTGGAGTTGATGCTTTTATTACTGTAATCGGATCAAAAAATGCCACTTTAGATGCTATCGATGATTCAACTCAATATGCATATGCATGGCAGCCATTTATTAAAATCAATAATAAAACAAATTCAACTGATTCTTCTTATGTGCATTTTAAAATTGAATTTAAGAAAACAGGTGGCACTGATCAAGTAATGTCTAAATTAGCTATGACTGTAATTGATTTAGATGGTTCTGGTTCTAGATCTTATAGAGAAATGGTTAGTAGCAGTTTGCCAGCTACACCAAAAGGTGTTTTAGGCTCTTTGCTTTCTACTTACACCAATTCTACCAATGTTACTTTAATTAGTGGAACTACTTCTTATTCTAAAACTGATACCAACAATGCTGCTGGTATGGCTCAGTTAAACTACAGCAATATTTCTTCTTATACATTTAAAGTAGGCGTAGTTGGAACTGTTTCTTCTTCTAGCACTGTTCGTCAATTTTCTTTCTACTACAAAGCGTTTACTTCTATGGTAACAGTATTGCCAGTAAAAATGATTGACTTCAAAGCAGTATCAAACAATGAAGTTCCAGTTGTTTCTTGGACTACTACAATGGAAGAGAATTCAAAAAGCTTCGATGTATACAGATCATTAGATGGTATCAACTATACTTTAGTGTCTACTTTAGCTGCTCAAGGAAATAGCCAATCATTAAACAACTACAGTTTTGCTGACAACAACTTATATGGTCAAGCAACTCCAAATGTTTTCTACAAATTAAAAGTAACTGATTTAAACGGTGCTTACACTTGGTCTACTATCGTTCATTTCTCACAAGCAATTGAATCAAGTAACACTGCAATCGCTTCAGTTTACCCTAACCCAACTAAAGGTTCAATCAATATCAACTTCAGTTCAATTTCTGAAAATGATTTCACTTTAGAATTGGTTGATATGTATGGTAACGTTCACCATAGTTTAACTAACAACGACATCAACGGTCAATACAGTGTAAATATTGACTTCAGCGATTTAGCTAACGGTGTTTACTTTGTTAAATTAAACGAAAACGGTCAATCTTCAACGATTAAAATTATCAAGAACTAACGCGCACTAATTAATAACACTTCTACACAGAACGATTAAACCACACCGAAAGGTGTGGTTTTTTGCTTTACAACAATTCTATTTCGTATATGTATCTTTAAATTTTGAAATAGATTAATGGTAGGGAATCATTTTTAGAATATAACAATCGTTTCATAGGTTTCGAAAGATGCATACAATAAAAAACCCGAGCAGTTTATCTGCTCGGGTTTCTATATTTTGCTTAAGCGATTATAAATT
The DNA here is from genome assembly GCA_030158725.1 of Bacteroidia bacterium. Taxonomy (GTDB): domain Bacteria; phylum Bacteroidota; class Bacteroidia; order NS11-12g; family UBA955; genus JABMMZ01. The sequence continues at coordinate 6,043 of JAOASJ010000106.1, read as the reverse complement.
AATGCCCATTTCAGATAATAAATTATCTGCATGGTTTAAATATTTCATGGTAAATATAACATAGCGAATATCAACAGCAATACTGCGGCTGTAATCAGCATTCCAACTGTAATCGTTCAATGTAGCAGTGTAGGCGCGGTCAAAATTGACACCAACCAAATTGCCTTCAGCATCCATAACCGGGCTACCACTGTTTCCGCCTGTTGTATCCATGTTGTACAACATGCAAACCACAAGGTCATTGGTTTCAGGATCCAATAATTCTGCAGCAATATTTTCTGTTTGCAATAAACCTTTAACTGCGGGTGACAATCTGTAGTCTACATTGTCGGTCGAGTTTTTCTCGAAAATCTCTTTTCTTTGGGTATAAGGTTCAGGGTGTTTGTTTAATCCAGTTTTATAGGCGCTAATGTAACCATAGGTAAATCTTAAAGTGCTATTGGCATCTGGAATAAATTTCTTTTGGTTGTAATTGATTCTTGCATCCAAAAGGGTAGGCATTAAATTGTTTAATTGCGCGCTTATACTGGTGTTTCTGTCCTCAATTTCTTTTAGAATAGGAATTAAGGCTTTTGCCAAGGTTCTTAATTTGCCTTTTTCTTTGTAAACCATCCAAGGAATTGAATCCATGTTTTTCTTCAAGACTGCAGCCTCATCTAAATAAGTTTCTTCGTAAGCTTGTTTAACCCATTTTTCAGGATTTTTTATTTTTTGTATGGCTTTTACTTGACTGCTCTTAGGTAATGCTTGTGCTCTTTTAATCATTTCCACCAAAAGGACTTGCTCTAAATCGTGGTCCAACATATTGTTGCTGATACCTAAAGCGCCTTTTTTGCGCCATGCATTCCACATAGTATCTGTTTTTATTCCTGCTTTTGGATTGCTGCTTACATACTTTTCGATTTTCATTGCATTAATCAATGCATTACATTCTCTACCAAATAAATTTAATACCAAATCGCGTTGGGCATTTGACAATCTGATTTTGTATAAACTGTCAATCTTGACTAAAAACGCGGTATTGACGCCTTTTGATTTCATTTTGGTTTTCAAATCTTCTTGTTCTTGCGATTTAATTTGTAGCAAACCAGTTTGATTCAGTCCGTATAATTTTCCTTCAAAATTTTTCTTGGTATTGGCAAGTTGTTTGATGGTGCCTGCAAGTTTTAAATATCTGTTGCGGTCATCTTTTCCAAGCGTCTCCATGGCATTCATTTTAAATCCATACCAATTGCTGATAAATGGTAATACAAATTGTTGTTGGTATTGGATAAACTGAAAAGGCTCTTGTCTGTAGGTTGTTCCTGGATAGCCAAGAATAAAGACTAGGTCTTTGTTTTTCGTTCCTTTTGGATTGATTTTTAAATGTTTCTTAGGTACATAAGGAACGTTTTCAGGACTGTAATCAGCCGGTTTGCCATCTTTGCCAACATAAGCTCTAACAAAACTAAAGTCACCTGTATGTTTTGGCCATTCCCAGTTGTCGGTTTCTCCACCAAATTCACCAATAGTTCTTGGTGGTACGTAGGCCAAACGGACATCTTTTAATATTTGATAGCGGAAAAGGGTATAGCTGTAACCGACAAACATTTCACTGATTTCAATACTCAATTCAGGGTATTTGGCTTGTTCTTCTTTTTGAAGAGCTTCAATGTTTTTTCTTATAATGTCGCGCTTAGCCATAGGTTCCATGTTTAAATTAACTCCATCGAGTATTTTGATGCTAACATCCTCATAGCTCTTGGTGATTTTACAAGTTAAACTTGTTTTTAGTTCTTTGGTTTTGTCGCTGGCATAAAAACCATTTTCCAAATAGTCGTTGTCCTTGGTACTCAAACCAGCTACTGCGCCGAAAACACAGTGGTGATTGGTTACAATCAGACCTTCTGCAGACACAAATGAGCCGGTGCAACCACCGAGTCTCACCAAGGCATCAGTTAAGGCAATGCCATCGGGATTGTAAATGTCTTTTTCTGAAATTTTAAAACCAGCCGATTGTAAATCAACTTGTTTTAAATGGCTTAATGGAAACATGCCCTCTTCCGTTTTGTGGGATGGAAGTAGCAATAGGCAGACGAATAGCGCTGTGAAAAAAGCGTACGTTTTTAACATATAATGTGCTGTGATTTTATTTAAATATTATTCGAAGTAACTTGCTTTAATAAATTGATCAAGTTCTTTAATTTGAGTTTGTGCGTGTTTTAGATCCTCGCGGTTTCCTTCCCACCATTTTTGACCTTTGTAAAGGAATATAATATGGTCTCCAATGTCAAAAACCGTTTTCATGTCATGGCTATTGATAACGTTGGTAATTCCGTATTCATGCGTAATTTCATTGATTAGTTCATCTATTAAACGCGAGGTAATTGGATCTAATCCACTATTGGGTTCGTCGCAAAATAAATACTTAATGTCTAAGGCAATGGCACGGGCAATTCCCACACGTTTTTTCATACCACCACTTATTTCGCTAGGGTATTTGTTGTTGACATTTTCAAGATTGACCCTTTTAAGACAAAAGTTAACACGGTCGCGGCGCTCAGAAGCATTCATTTTGCTAAACATTTCTAAAGGAAATGCTACATTTTGTTCAACCGTCAATGAGTCGAAAAGAGCAGTGCCTTGGAACAGCATGCCAATTTCTCTTCTAACATCGCGCAGGGCTTGGTCTTCTAGGGCCAATAGATTACGGCCATCAAATTCTATCATGCCGGTATCTGGTCTTTCTAGTCCCACCATACATTTCATCATGACACTTTTACCACCACCGCTGGCACCGATTATTAGATTGTTTTTCCCACTGTAGAATACAGCATTGATGTCGTGAAGGACTTGACGGCCTTCAAAACTTTTGTTTACTTGCTTTAGTTCTATCATATTACAATAAGATTTCGGCCAATAGATAATCAAAAAACAAAACTAAAACTGAGCTAAATACAACAGCTCTGGTGCTTGATTCACCTACACCTAGAGCGCCACCACTTGTGTAATAACCTTGATAGCTGCTTACTGAAGTAATGATGAAAGCGAATGTAAAAGCTTTAATTGTACTGAATACCAAAGTAAATCCTTTAAAGGTTTCGCGGGCACCAGAAACAAATTCTTGATGGGTTAAAATTCCTGATAATTCACCAGCCATGTAACCACCATAAATGCTTAAAGTTATTGCAATGAAATTAAGTAGTGGAATCATAATAATACCTGCAATAATTTTGGGTAAAGCCAAATAAGCAGGTGCGTTAATTCCCATTACATCCAATGCATCTATTTGTTCACTGATGCGCATGTTGCCAATTTCAGATGCGATGTGTGCACCAACTTTTCCTGACAAAACTAGGCAAGTAATGGTAGGTCCAAGTTCTAACATGGTACTGTCAGAAACGATGGTTCCGATAACTGACTTGGAGATTAAACCGCTCACCAATTGATAGGCAGTTTGCACCGTTGTTACAGCACCGATAAATAGAGCAGTAATGGCAACAATTGGCAAGGAGCCGATGCCTATTTTATACATCTCATCGGAGATGCGTTTGAGAAATATGTTTGTTTTTTCAGGCTTGGAAATCATTCCCTTAAGGAATAATAGGTATTGCCCGAAATGGAAAAAATAATTTTGATTCATGAATGAAATAAAATGGGTGTAAAGATAAACAAAACGCTTTTAGTTTAATTTTGAAAATATACACCCTGTATGTGAATTGTATTTTGAGGCAAAATAAAAATAATGTAAGTTTGAAACATGCAAAAAATTGCCATTGTTACAGGAGGTTCCAAGGGGATTGGAATTTCAATCGTTGAAAAATTATTGAAAGAAGATTTTCATGTTTTTGCCATTTCTAGAAGCAAAGGTGAATTGGGGCGATTGTTTGACATTTTTCCAGAAAGTTTAGAATTAGTTGTAGCCGATTTGTCCATTAAAACAGAGGTCTACAAAGCCATTGATACAATAAAAGGCAAAATCAATCGACTGGATATTTTGGTGAACAATGCAGGTGTTTTTATGCCAGGGAAATTGTCTGAGGAACGCGACCACGATTATGAATTGCAAATGGCATTGAATGTATCGGCGGCATATTATATGAGCAAAGCATTTATACCAATGATGAAATTGGGCAAAGATGCTTACATATTTAATATTTGTTCAACGGCTAGTATTACAGCTTACGAAAATGGGGCTTCTTATTGCATTAGCAAACATGCCTTATTGGGGATGTCAAAAGTTTTGAGAAAAGAACTCATGGAAGATGGCATTGCGGTAAGTGCAATATTGCCTGGAGCCACGTTAACAGATAGTTGGGCTGGTAGTGATTTGCCAGAATCAAGATTTATGAAAACAAGCAGTATTTCGGAGGCCATGTGGTTCGCTTGGGCAAATCGTGATAATTGTGTTTTAGAAGAGATTTTATTGCGTCCACGCCTTGGCGATATTTGATTTTAATTAACTGATTGTTAATTAATTATAATATGTTCGGTTTTTTTTACCTCTTTTTTTGAAAAACTTGCAGCATTCGTGTTAATTTTGGCGTCCAATAATTATAAGAAAATAATAATACGTCATGAAAAGAATTTTATTTACAATCTTGGGCCTTGGACTGTTATCAGTTAATGCACAGGTAAAAGAAAAAATCAATTACGATTACCCGCAATTTAAAATAGTGGTTAAAAACGAAAGCAAGAACACCAATGCAAAAAGAGATGTTGGTACAGGTTGGTTCGATTATGCAACTGCATACAACGATTTCAACGGTGCTGGTATCACTAGTTTCGTTTCTTTCATCCAACCAGACACTAACCTTTACACTGTTCAAACTGATGGTGCTAAATCTAAAACTGGTTTTCACGTTTTAGGTAGAGTAAGTGATCCAAGAGATGAGGTTTTTTCAAACAATCCTGCAAGATTCTCTAGACACAATACTTATACTTGGGATTCAATCCGTTTCACTCAATTCTATGTTCGTTTTGCAGATTCTATGAAAGTTGGCAACACCAATGTAGAAATTGTTGATACAGTATTTATTCAATACTTCTTACCAGCAGGTTTGGACAACAAATCATATGTTTACAATTCTGATCCTAACAAAGCATACTACTACTCTTGTCCAAAAGTAGCTGCTTACAATCCTAAAACAAGATTGAACGCAGGTGCATTCAAAACAGATACAATCTTTTTAACAAAGCAATTGGCTGACAGCGTAAACTTGAATGGTGCACAAACTACTTTCTTCGGTAGACAAATTTCTGCTCCAGTAGGTGTAACTGTTCCACACAACGAAACCAACCCTAATGCTAGCATTGTTGGTCACACGATCACTTTCAAACCAATGAAAAAACCTTCAGTAGGAGATACAGGTATCGCTTACAACGGTTCAACTTGGAACAAAAAATACAACATGTATGGTGTTAGATTGTACAGCAAAACTGGTTTATCAGTTGACAACTCAGATAGAGAAGCTCAAAACAATTCAGTTATCACAAACTTTGAAGTAGTATACGGTCAAACAGTAAGTATTTTCAAATCATACTTGCCAGGTACAGTATTCTCAAACACAATTTTTGAAGGAACTGACTACTACTTAACTACTCAAACTTTAGGTGTTAAAAATGTTGATGCTAACGGTAACGGTTTAGGTAATGTTTACCCTAACCCAAGCAACAGCAACAATGAAGTATTTGTTCCTGTTAAATTGGCTACTGCTCAAAACGTAACTTTAAGCATCTATGATGTAACTGGTAAATTGGTTAAAACCATCAGTGCTGATTATGCTGCTGGCGACTTTGACGTTGCAGTTTCTACTACAGGTTTAAGCAACGGTGTTTACACTTGCACAATGACTGCTGCTGATTTCACAGCAACTACTAAATTCATCTTGAACTAATAGTTTATAAAAAATCCTTGAAAATCCCTGACAATTATTTTGTCAGGGATTTTTTTATGCTTACTTTTGCAGTCCTTTATAGGTAATGCACCCGTAGCTCAATTGGATAGAGCATCTGACTACGGATCAGAAGGTTTGGGGTTCGAATCCCTACGAGTGCACAAGAT